>JAIVHN010000086.1 GCA_020201015.1 Spirochaeta sp.
CGCACTGCTCATTGGTTTGGGCGACGCCCTCATTGATCTGGAGGCCGCTTCCGGTCTCTTGAGCGGCTCCCTGCGTGGTAATATTCTTGCACTGTTGGGAGCGATTTCGGTAAGCGGCTACTTACTCATTGGGCGGGCAGTGCGCGCCCGGGTGTCGCTTGGTAGTTATGTGCGGCTGGTGTACGGGTGCGCGGCGGCCGCGCTTATTCTCTACACTGTGGTGCGTGGGATACCGCTGCTTCCGCCCAATCCGCAGCTCCTACTTTGGGCTGTGTTGTTGGCCATAGGACCGCAGCTGCTAGGCCATACCTCGTTCAACTGGGCTCTCAAGCATTATTCAGCGGTAGTAGTGACGGTCATTATTCTTGGCGAGCCGGTAGGGTCTGCGCTACTTGCTGCGGCCTTGCTTGGTGAGTTTCCAGCAGCCGCGCCCGTGGCACTTGGAGGCGCCGTGTATTACCTTCCACTGCAGGTCATAGGGATTGTGATCTTGCTGAGCGGAGTTGCGCTTGCTGCAAGAAGCGAGTAGCCCCAGTTGACGACATCGTAACCCCAGTTTGACGATATCAAAGGTCGCAACAGTCTACCCGGGCTTGCTTCAGCTCAGACCACAGAGACGAAGACTTTCTTGCCAGAGGCGCAGCGAGACGTCACGATCCCCGGCGGCCGCGTCGGGTTCTGCTGGCCGTCCATCGGTAAAGTAGCGGCCGTTGAACTCTGCATAGCGAGGGTCAAGGGTCGGCGTTAAAATGTTGCGAGCGCCCTCTATGGTGGGCGCGCCCCCTCCAAAATACTCATGCAGTAGTTTTGTGCTTACTACTCCCGGGTGCATGCAAATTGCAGTCACGCCGCTGCCGGACTCACGCCGCGCCAGCTCGGTGGTGAAAAGCACGTTGGCCAGTTTACTCTGTGCATACGCAGTATACCCGTCAAACTCCTCGGCGCCCATAAGATTATCAAAATCGATAGCGGCACCGTGGTGCACCATGGAGCTTACCGTTGTTACCCGTGCCGGGGTGTTTGTGCGTAAAAGCGGCAAGAGGAGATTGGTAAGCAGAAAGGGCGCGAGATGGTTTATTGCAAAGGTAAGTTCATACCCGTCGTAACTTAAACGGCGAGTCTTGGAAATGACGCCAGCGTTATTTATAAGGATATTGAGGCGCGGAATCTCCTCCTGGATCTGCTCAGCCATGGCTCGTATTGCGTGCAGTGAGCCGAGGTTTGCCACCACCCCATGTGCATCGACCCCGGTGGCATCGAGTATCTCATCCTGAGTGGAGGCAACCCGTTCCGGGCTGCGGCCGTGAATGACAACATCGGCCCCTTGCCGCGCGGCCTCTAGAGCTGTTGCTTTACCAATGCCGTCGGTGCTACCGGTAATCAGTATAACGGGTTTTTTCATAGTTTCTGAGTTTGCCATGAAGACCGAGCTCGAGCAAGGGTCGCTTACTTACTGGCCCCATCCGACTCTGCGTCCTCGAAAGTGTCGTGCGCGAACCGCTGCTCGCGCTCCAACCGCTGCCCGCGCTCCAACCGCTGCCCGCGGATGAGACGGGTGTACACGAAATATGCGGCAAAAACCGCAATGCCTTTGTCTACGGTGTTAACTGGTATCCGTGCCAGGAACGAGGCGATTACAGGCGAACGCCCGGTAAGCATAATACCGGTTGCAATGTGTTCGACCGAGTGTGTGATATCTCCCGTGAGGAAGACTGCGGCAAAAACGGCACCCAAGGCCGAGTTAAGTCCAGCCACAATAAGAGTTGCCGTGACTGCATGTATCGGTTTGTGAAAATAGTTATAGCGCATAAAAAGCCATACCAGGACCCCGGTAAGAACGTTGTTCAGCACAAAGGGAGCAAATACCATCTGCGGGCCGCTTAGTAGATCCAGAGTGATGTTGGTACCGGCGCCTACAACGACCGTCGCCACGAGGCCAGCCGTCACCGCAGCAATTGCGGTAAAGATGGTATCCATGAAAAGCGGCAGGTCCAGATAACGGGATCCGCGCTCAAGCAGGACGTTGCCTGCAATGGCAACCAAGATCACAATTGACCACGTGAGCCGACTTGGACGTACCAGGGCCTTGTGCAGTTTCATCTCACTGTATCCCGCCTTTATCGTTGTTGTCTTAGCATGTGACTGTGTTCCTGTCCAGAGATTCGCGGTATGATGTTGGGGATATGTTGTCAAGAAGCCGAAGAACAGCCGGAGCTCGCAACTGGAACTCAGAGATCACCGCCCTTGTGGCGGCCGCAGTGGTTTTCCTTGCCTTTCTTGCCGTATTTCTTCTACTGGTCGAGGCGTCGTTAGTCATTGCAAACGCTCGAGTTGAGTTGGCTCACTTCCAAAGCGAGTGGTACCGCTTTCGCCATGACGCGGCCCTTCTCAAGGTCCGTCATCTGGACGAGCTGCAGGCTTTATCGGAAGACGTCGATATCGATCAGCCGGGAAGGCAACCTAATATCTTTAAAGAGCCCCCCGCAGGTGTTGCCTCGGGGGACCCCCGGAACTCATTGAGGACTCTTCGGCAAAGTTTTGCAGAAGAGCTCGGCTACCTGACACAAAGCTCAACAATTGCGCTTTTTCGAGGAACATTTCCCGAGGTTGGCGACCGCATTACAACGTTAAACGATGCCTGGCGACAACTTGACGCCCAACTGGCCGTGCTTAACTTGCCTATGGAGGCCTCGAACTACGAAGGCTTTGAGGGCGAGCTTGAGCTACTTCGTGATTGGTTGGAGGACTACTCCGGCACCCACTATCGAGCATTCCGCATATTACTTGTGCTTCTTTTGATCGTGCTGTTGGTAGGCGTGGTATCTGTGGTGTTGAACCAACGCGAGTTTGATCGTGCCCGGTCGGAGGAGCAGCGTTCGCGGCTGCTTACACGCCATATAATCCAGGCTCAGGAGGATGAGCGTGAACGAATTGCGCTTGATCTGCATGATGATGTCGCACAGCTCATGTCCGCTGCAATTATGGAGTTGGAACTACGGCCAGCCGGTTCACCGACAGCGTTGAGTTTGCTCCGAAAGGCGACACGAGACTTGCGCGAGATCTCCTACGGACTCAGCGCTCCTGAGCTTTCCGAGTTGGGGCTTGCAAGTGCGGTAGGCTCACTTACACGCGATTTTTCGCAAAGCACCGGAATAGGCGTTGCAGTGCGCACCTACGGACTCGACTCACTCAGACTTAGCCAGGATCAGAATAAGAATATCTACCGGATACTCCAGGAGTGTCTCACCAACACAAAACGTCACGCGTCCGCCAAAAGCGTAGAGATCGTCTTAACCTTGTCATACCCGCATCTACTGGTGAAGTATCAGGACGATGGAGTCGGGATGCAGCTGGATGGGCGGCATGTTGAAGAGACCACCTCACGACGCATTGGCCTGCGCGGTATTCGCGAGCGCGCTGCTTTTCTGGGCGCTCACCTGCAGTTTCGCACTACTCCGGGAGGAGGCTTTGGTTTACTGCTGAAGGTTCATGTGGACGATAGTTCAATGCAGGAGCCTGACCTGCGTGATAGTACGAGTCTCGGCATGCCAGCTATCTCGGGGGGCACCAACTAAGCATGCTGCTACCAGGACGGCTACCAGCAGGACCTCTACCGGGACGTTTACCAGCGATCGGGTTCGATAACATTCATTCGTGCCGCTAAACGTACGAGTTCCATGGGGTCCGAAATCTGAAGCTTGCGATAGATGTTTGATCTATGACTATCCGCAGTCTTTGCGGTTATTTCAAGGCGCCCGGCTATCTGTTTCGATGTCTTGCCTTCCGCAAGCAGCCGAAACACCTCTTGTTCCCGAGAGGTAAGCAGGTCATAGCCGTACCCAAGCGGCTCCGCCCTGCGGTCATGATTGTGCACATCGTGCGCCAGATCCTCGCTGACGTACTCCTGCCCCTGCATCACCGCCATAATTGCTTTGTACAGGTGTGATGCGGCCGAGTCTTTCGTAACATAGGCCCGGACTCCCAGCGCAAAAGCGCGGCGGGCTGTTTCCGCCCGTGTCTTCATGCTGAGAACAACGATGCGGCTTGCGCCGGAAACACGTGCAAACTCCTGCGTCAGCTCAAGACCATTGCAATCCGGGAGCGATAGGTCCAGCAGAATGATATCGGGTTGCAGGCGCTCTACGGTCTCCAGCGCGTTTGAGCAGGAGCCAGCCTCGCCCACAATTTCTATGTTCGGGTTGCGGTCCAGAATTGAGCGCACCCCCGTTCTGAACACAGGGTGGTCGTCGACAATTACTACTCGCACTCCTGATTCGCCGTGTCCCGTGTCGTCCGCGCTCATATGCATCCCAAAGCTAATAATATGTGAAGCCGTGCAAAGTATAACACCCGTGGGTTGTGTTGTGTTGTGCTGTGGCGAAACGCTCGGCTTACGGCGAAACGCTCGTGTTAGGGCGAAACGCTCGGCAGCGGCACAAGGTTGTCATAGCTCCGACTCCCGTCGGTGCTGAAGCTTTGTGTTTCCGCGGGCGCCAAAGACGGATAAAACGCAGTCGAGGCAGGCAAACTCGGCAGGTCCTGTGCAAGCAGCGGACCACCGTAGGTC
>JAIVHN010000259.1 GCA_020201015.1 Spirochaeta sp.
GTCCTTGCCTGAGTGCGAGGAGATCATCAATGACCACAAATCCTATGCCGCCGACCACTACCAAAATCATGATCGGCAGCAGCACTGAAGCACTCCCAGCAAAGGCCTCCAAGCTGTCGTCAAAGAGGCTGAACCCGGCATTGCAGAATGCCGATATCGCGTGAAACACCGCACCCCAACCAGGGTTTTCAATTCCATGGCTACGAAACGCAAGATACAACGCGGCCGCACCCACGGCTTCCATTACAAAAGTGAGAATGAGAATGTGCTTCACGATTCGACCAGGCCTATAGGAGACCGAGTCGACGTAGTAGTCGGTGACAAGCCCTCTGTTCGAGAGTGAGATTTTTCCGCCAGCACCAGTTAGATACAGGGTAGCAAAGGTGACAATGCCAAGGCCGCCGACCTGTATAAGTGCGACAACAATAACCTGGCCAAAAAAGCTGAACTGGGAGGTGTTTACCACTATCAGCCCGGTGACGCAGACCGCAGAGGTGGCGGTAAACAGAGCACTCAAATAGTCCAGTCTCCCTGGTCCTGGCCACGCTACTGGTAGCGTTAGCAAAACCGAGCCCATAAGTATAGTAATTATGAAGAAAGCAAACAGTGGGGTTTTGTCGTTCGATTTATGCTTGGCCATACCGCCGAATCGCTCCTGCCTTTCAATTCAGCAATTCTACCGCTATTAAGTAGGCAACTCAAGCAACTCGAGCACTAGGCACTACACGTCGGTACGGTGTAGCTGGTATCTTATGGTAAGATGGTGGAGACGTGATGAAAATCTCGCAGAAAACGTAGCCAAAAAGGAGGCGGATATGTCCGCGACAGACATTCAGCAATTTTTAGGACAAGATGCAGAGTACCTACTAGAACACAATTGTAAAACAGTACCCAAGGAATCACTCCACTTGCCTGGACCAGATCATGTAGATACCGTTTGGGCACACTCGGATCGAAATAACAAGGTACTACGGAATCTTCAGTCGCTATATGACCATGGGCGGCTTGGCGGTACAGGCTATCTCTCCATACTCCCGGTCGATCAGGGCATTGAACACTCAGGAGGTGCTTCGTTTGCGAAGAATCCTGCCTACTTTGATCCGGAAAACATTGTAAAACTTGCCGTTGAGGGTGGTTGTAACGCGGTAGCATCAACCTTTGGTGTTCTTGGTGCCGTGTCGCGGAAGTATGCTCATCGGATCCCTTTCATCGTCAAAATCAACCACAACGAGCTGCTCACATACCCAAATAAGCACCAGCAAATTCTATTTGGTACGGTTGAAGAAGCCTACAACATGGGTGCGGCCGCAGTCGGGGCAACGGTCTACTTTGGCTCGGACGACGCCACGCGCGAAATTATTGAGATTGCCGAGGCTTTTCACTACGCGCATGAACTGGGCATGGCCACAATACTGTGGTGTTACCTGCGCAACAGCGCCTTTAAGCACGAAGGCACCGACTACCATACCGCAGCGGATCTCACCGCCCAGGCCAACCACCTGGGTGTAACAATTGAAGCGGATATCATTAAGCAGAAACTTCCGGATACCAACGGAGGGTACAAAGCCTTGAACACCGGTGAATCTTCGTACGGCAAACTAGATGAACGGATTTACAGTGAGTTGACAAGCGACCACCCGATAGACCTTTGCCGCTACCAGGTTCTGAACTGTTACATGGGTCGCGCAAGCCTAATCAACTCCGGGGGAGCTTCAGGAAAAAACGACTTTGCCGATGCGGTTCGCACTGCAGTAATCAACAAGCGCGCAGGTGGCGCCGGACTCATTAGTGGACGCAAAGCCTTTCAGCGTCCAATGGAAGAAGGAGTGAAGCTCTTGAATGCTATACAAGACGTGTACCTCGACAGTTCGGTCGGCATTGCCTAAGGAGTGAGCACATCCATACCATGATACATAATTTTGACCAGCGAGCCCGCGTATACGCGCGGGTTCTTCTTCGTCAGGGGCTTAATCTTCAGCCCGGACAGCGCCTCTTTGTGCGGAAAGCCCCGGTCGAAGCCGCAGCCTTTATCCGAATTCTTACCGAGGTTGCCTACCAAGAGGGTGCGCGCTACGTTGCTTTATTTTGGGAAGACTCAGCAGCAACTCGTATTCGTTACGAGCAGGCTCCCGAGGATTCGTTCGAAGAGTTTCCGCACTGGCACACAGACGCCTTGGTACATGGCGCGGAGCAGAACGACGCCTTCTTGGTATTTAGCTGCGAAGACCCTCATCTCACGGACGGAATACCGTCTGAGCGAGTTAGCACCACCGTACGCACCGCCAACCGACACATGGAGCCCTTCCGCCGTTATGTCATGAATAACGAGATTGCTTGGTTGGTAGCGGCAGTTCCAACCCCCGGCTGGGCTCAGGCAATATTTCCAGACTCTTCGGTAGAACAGGCCGTAGACAAACTCTGGGAAACTATTTTTCAGCTGTGCCGGGTAGATCAACCAGACCCGGCGGCTGCTTGGGATGAACATGCACGGCTAACCGCTGAACGTGTGCGCTTTTTAGATGAACGAAAGTTCCATGCGTTGCATTTTCGTGGGCCCGGTACCGACTTGAGCGTAGGGTTAGCCGACGGGCACGAGTGGCATGGGGTGGGCTCAACCAACAAAGCGGGTGTGTTTTTTATACCCAACATGCCGACCGAGGAAGTATTCACTGCTCCTCACCGTGGTCGCGTAAACGGAGTGGTGCGTAACACTCGACCCCTGGTGGTAGATGGGACCACCATAGACGAGTTTGAGTTGGAGTTTCGTGAAGGGAAAGTAATTCGGGCCACGGCTACTAAGGGACAAGACGCTCTCACAGCGCTGCTGGAGACCGATGAAGGTGCAAGCTATCTGGGTGAGGTGGCATTAGTACCCAACAGCTCACCTGTATCGCGCTCAGGACTTATGTTTCACAACACTTTATTTGATGAAAATGCGTCCTGTCATCTAGCGCTTGGGCGTGCATATCCTTTTTGCGTGCAACACAATGGCGAAGAGGATTTCCTCACACGCGGCGGTAACCGAAGCTTGGTGCATTATGATTTCATGATTGGTTCCGGAGAGACCGATGTAGTTGGGATAACAGCCGATGGAACTGAGGAACAATTGCTTCATAAGGGTGAATGGGTGGTGTGATATATGAGTCGAGTCGAGGAACTGGAAAAGGAGAACTTTGATCTTCGTCAACTGCTTGAAATCGGAAAGAGCCTGAACTCAACTCTTGAGTATACCCGGCTTATCGACTCGATTCTTCATACATGTTTAGCCCAGATGCGCGTACTTCAGGCAGGTGTTTTTGTCCGGCGGGAGGCCGCCCAAGCTGAACTTATACTGAATCGTGAATACATCGGATTTGAACTGGACCATTCTATTCCATATACCATTCCTCCCGATGACCCACTGCGCCAGCAATTGCTGGAGAGACCCGACTGCTATAGTCCGGAAGAACTGAAAGCGGCGCTACCTACGAACAGTCCGGAGAGCGGACTCTCACACATGCCCTATCAATTAGTGGTGCCGCTGGTTGCGCGTTCAGACTTACAGGGCATTATCGTATTGGGCCGCCGAATTGATGATTCCGAGTTCACGGCTGATGAACGCCGTTATGTCTTGGATATTGGAAGACTTGCCGCCATAGCGGTGTACAATGCTTACCTTTTTGACCGCGCTACCATAGATTCTTTGACCCGGCTCAAACAACGCCATGTGCTTGAAGAGCGCATGCTGGAGCTCTTCAAGTCTCACGGAGACGCAGGTCAAGAAAACCTCTCGCTTCTCATGCTCGACGTTGACCATTTCAAACCGGTGAACGATACCTACGGGCACAAGTTTGGTGATGAAGTCTTACGCAGACTTGCCGAGATTGTCATGCAGCACACTCGGCCGGTGGACATAGCCGCCCGTTATGGGGGCGAAGAGTTTGTCATTCTGCTGCCGAGCCTGGACGCCGTTGGGGCCAGTGAGGTAGGCGAACGTATTCGCATAGCGGTGGAAGATGATCGCTTCTACTATGGTGACAAGGAATTACAAGTGACGGTCTCGATCGGCGCTGCGGAGTACAAGCACCCGCCGCACCGGTTCCTGTACTGCCGCAATTCGCAGCGGGATATCTTTTTTCTCGCAGTAGGATTTCGCCAGCAGAAGAATACCCACACCGCTTGAGTCCATATAGCGAACTCCGCATAGATCAATAATGAGTCCTGCGTTCTCGGCATGGGTTTCTTCAAGTATTGCGCTTTTGAGGGCGGTGCCCTGAAAAAGGTCGACGTCGCCTTTGACGCGCAACACCGCAACTTTGCCAGAAGACGTTCGTTCGAGCTCCATACCCTTAAGTATCGTCCTTTCCCGGAGCAAACTCCAGAACCAATAAGGTCTGGTCGTCATGCTGCTTGCCAGCGACCACAAACTCTTCCAAACTCGTGCAGACAGCCTGTCGCACAGCCTCAGCGCCCTGATGGGCCGTGTTGACGACTATTGT
The DNA here is from genome assembly GCA_020201015.1 of Spirochaeta sp. Taxonomy (GTDB): domain Bacteria; phylum Spirochaetota; class Spirochaetia; order DSM-27196; family SLAA01; genus SLAA01. The sequence goes on from JAIVHN010000259.1 coordinate 4,479, forward strand.
TGCCAGCCGTTCGGCTCCAAACTGCTCTCCTGCAGTATTCGGGGCCTCGGTTATGCCGTCGGTGTAGAGAACCAACACATCTCCGGGTGAGAGCCGGGTCTTTATACTGTGATACTCGCCATCGGCATCAACACCGATCGGGAGCCCTTCTGTGTCCAGATACTCTATCCTCCCGCCTGCACATGGAGCGTCTTGGCCCGCCTGCCTTCCCGCGGGGTCTGGGGCGGGGTCTGGGGCGGGGTCTGGGGCAGAGTCTGGGGCAGACCCTGCTCCAGCAGCCATAGCCTTTCTGTACACCATAAGGGGGTGGTGCGCGGCGTTGGCATACTCGAGCTCCCCGCTTACCACATTTATGCGGCACAGGCCGATAGTTGCGTAATGCTCGGCCGCTGTTCGACGTGTGATCCCGACGTTAACCGCACGAAGGGTAAGCGCCGGATCCGGTTTAGTCCCGGGTTCACTATCCAGCAATGTGTTAATCATGACCATTACAAGGGCAGCCGGAATTCCTTTGCCCGCCACGTCGCATATCATAAGTCGCGCAGTGTGCTTGTCGGTCTGCGAGTACTCGTAGAGATCCCCTCCGACACCGCGTGCAGCCGAGGAAAACATGGCACAGACAAGGCCAGCAATTTTTGGCGGTGAGTCCGGCAGCAAGTTCTTCTGTATCTCGGCCGCGATATTTAACTCGCTTTCAATCTCCTTCTTTTCAAGGAGCTCAAGGTAAGCAAGCGTCATATCTATGCTCAGTGCCGCGTAGTCGGCAAAAGTTTGGAGGTGGCGAAAATCACGCTCCTCAAATGGCCTAAACTGCCGAGTCCGGACAATGGCCACGACACCAAGCACCTTTTGGGAGATGATGAGCGGTACCGCAATGAGTGAGCGAATGTAGCAGCTGTCCGCAGGGTCATGATTAGCATGCAGGCGCGGATCTTCGTCGGCGTTGGGAATGAAGGTCGGCAAGGCTGAGGCTGCTGTTGTACCTATTACAGTAGCACCCATCTGAATGGGGGTAGAACGGAAGTAGTTCTCAAGACGTGCCGCTCGTTCCTTGACAACCGCAGAGACGGGATACGGCGGTGGAAAGGTCCCGTACAGCGCGCGAAGATAGAGTTCCGACGTGTCATGTGCGATAAGAAAGACAGCTCCGCCGTTTGCTCCGGTTTCACTTACTGCGTCCTCAACGATATAGCCCAAAATGCGGTCAAGTTCGGCCTGTGAGCCTATAGCCGACTCTACTCGGTGCATGAACCCATACAACCGCTCTTTTTCTTCCTCTGCGCGCTTAGCCGTCTCCAAACCTGCCAGGTAGCTGCGACGGAAGTAGAACAGCAGCACTGCAATATGAACAATATACAAAGCTGGATAGAAAAACGCTTGAGAAACGGACGCATTGTGTCCAAAAATAAAAATAAGCACCTGTGGGTATAACATGCCGAAAAACACAACATCACGCGTGTCCTGTACGGTTCGCGAAATAACTACTTCATCGGTGGTGGCGTCGTAAAAGGTAGTGGCAAACAAGAGAAATGCCGCAGCAAAGGCTACAGCGTAGTACACGCGGGCGAACGTCACTTCAAAGTTAAGGTCAAGAATTCCCGCCCCTGCAGACAGAAAAACAACAACCGCTAAAAACAAACGCCCGGCTTCACGCCGTCCAAGCACTATCTCTAACCAGTAGAGATACAACAGCAATACAAGAATATCGACCAAGACCAAGAGTGCCCGGTGCGGATAAACTATGTAGGACAGATCACGAATCAGAAGAACACAAAGCGCTACGGCTGGGACGCTGGCAGACCTCTCGGCCCCAACCCCGCGAAGCACTCTATAGGTGAGTAGTCCTGCAATGAGAACCGCGATACGCGGTGCCACGTACCACAGGCTCGAGCCCACTTAATCCTCCCCGACTATTCGACGAACTCGGTCAATGTTTTCCTTATCCGGCCCTTTAGCGTCCACTCCCGGCACCTCCAGAATAATGGGCCGGTCTATCGGCGTGTAATTGAGAAAGAACGAGAGATCATCGGCGGCGATGAGCCCGTCCCCAATGTCGGCATGGCGGTCGCGCCCGGAACCACGTTCATCCCGACTATCGTTTACATGGATACACACCAGCTCGTCCCAAAGCTTGAGGCGCTCAATTTCAGCAATGGCCGAACCGGCATCTCTGGCATCTTTTGAGCCCACCGCGGTTTTTCCTTGACCGGAAGGGTCCCCGAGGTGGAAGCCTGCTGCATGGGCATGACAGGTGTCAAAGCACCACCCCAGAGCCGGAGAGGCTATCTCGTCCAGCAACATGCGAATTTCAAAGAGATCACTCGAGAGCTTTCCGTTCTGTCCAGCCGAGTTTTCTATGAGGAAGTGTGCTCCTGCCGGAGCCTCGGCAAGGATTGCCGCAATTCGGTCTCGCAGCAGGCCACGCACGGCCTCCCAACCGCGTCCTTGGTGACTTCCTAAATGCACCACTATCCCGGAGCCACCAAGCAGCGCATCAAAACGCATATCATAACGAAGTGCATCCATGGACTTTTCAACTAAAGCCGGATCCTCGGACACAAGATTAATAAGGTAAAGGGAGTGGGTTATAAGCGGCGAAACACCATATTCAGCACAAGCCTCTGAAACGGCCTCGGCGTCAAGTTCCTCAATGGGCTTGCGCTTCCAGCTGCGGGGGCTGCCAGAAAAGATCTGCACACAGTTGGCGCCTATAGCCGCAGCGCGTTCGACTGCTTTGTCGGGGCCGCCTGCCGCCGACACATGTCCACCAATTCTGCGTGCGCCTGCGGTTGCACCCACCGTGTCGGTTCTGTGCTCGTTACCGGAATTGTTCATTTACCACCATCCTGATCCTTGTTCACGGCTACCGCTGCAGTTTCATCCGGGAAACCTATTCCCGGCTCGGTTACAGCCGGTGCCGCCATACTGCGCATAACTGTAGAGAGAGTATAAAGCGCTAAGGCAAACCAGACCAGCAAAAATCCCGGCAAGCGAGTCGCTTCAAAGGGCTCACCAAACACGAAAACCCCAATCAGTAACATAAGCGTCGGCGCAAGATACTGAATAAAACCAACATTTGACAGCGGTATGCGGCGTGTCGCGGCCGAGAATAGCAGTAGAGGCAGGAGCGTAGCCACACCGGCCCCCATCAAAAGCAGACCGACCAAAAGACCCGACGAGCCAAAGGACGGCGATCCGCTCATTCCGCGGAAGACAAGAATGGTTAGAGCAGGCGGGGCAATAAAGGCTAACTCGCCAGCCATTCCCTCAACTGCACGAACCGCAGGCCGCCGTTTTTTTAGCAGTCCATACAGACCAAAACTAAAGGCGAGGATCAGACTGATCCAGGGTGCCGCCCCATGCTGCACCGTCAAATACAGCACACCAAGCGTAGCCGAAATGAGGGCTGCCCACTGGAGACGTGAGAGTTTCTCACCAAGAAACACCATCCCTAAAAGGATACTCACCAAGGGATTGATATAGTAGCCAAGGCTCGCATCCAAGGTACGGCCGGTAGCAATTGCTGCAACATAGGTAAACCAGTTCACGGCTAAGAGCATCCCGGCAATGAGAAAACTCGGTAGCAACTCGCGCCTGAACATCTGTCGAGGCAGCGCCCCAGCTCGTCCTCGCAGAAAAAGAATCACCCACGCAAGCAGGCAGCTCCAGACAATTCGGTGCATTGCTACTTCCAGTGAGGCCGTATTGCGTAGCATGTACCAGTAGAGCGGCAAAAGCCCCCACATACCGAAAGCAGCAAACGCACATGCTATACCGGAGACAAACGATGTATCACTCTTTAGTTTCACACATACCTCATAGACTTCCAGCATAACCCGCACGAAGATCCGTTGCACTATGGGGA
>JAIVHN010000087.1 GCA_020201015.1 Spirochaeta sp.
GGCGGCAGTAAAGGCACCTCGGGCGGCGTAGACCTGAGAAAGCTCACGTGCGGCAACGCCTAACTCACCACGATACATGAGAGCCTGCCGATATAGGCTTACCGCTTGCTCGCCGTGGCCAGCGTTTCGGTGTACGCGTGCAAGTAGCACCAAAAGGCGGGGATCCTCGCTGTTGCGCTCAAGTGCCGATTCTAAAACTGGCTCTGCCTCGGCAAATCGGCCGTCAAGTAACAAGGCTTCCGCCAGTAGTCGCTGTGCATCGGCCCCGGTGAGAGCTGGCACGACTACCGTTGGTACCGGCCCATGTTGAGCCTGCAGCACTCCCGTTGCCTCACCGGGGCGCCCAGAGTATATCAAGGCGCGCGCCAGCAAAATGCGGCCGTGATAGTGGGTCGGATGGCGCAGCAGGTGAAGCTCGAGTAAGGTAGCGGCTCGTTCGTACCTGCCAGCGGTGTACATCACTACCGCCTCAATAAACTTCGGTGAGTCCTTCGCGGCGGTGTCGGCGGCGGTTTCGGCCCCCGGCGCGGCTCCGGCCCCCGGCGCTGCCCCCGGGCTGTCAGCCAACGCCCGCGTCGGGGTTCCGGCCACCGGTGCTGCCCCCGGCGCGGTTCCCGCCGCCGTCGCCTCGCTGCCCACAGGCGCTCGGCTCTCGGTCCATTGTTTGGACATCGTCATAGCTTCGCCATGGCATCCAAGCAGCGCCAGACAAACAAGCCCGGCCGCTGGCAAACGGCTCACCTCGCCACAGCAATGCCCGACCGAGCTAAGAACTGAGCTACGACTTTTGGCTCGCTCCTGTATGGTTTTCGCGCCAACCGTGCTTGTTGCTGGCTTTTGTTCCGTGCATGTATCCGTGCACGTACCTGTGAACTTGCTCATTGAATTAGCTCCCCCTCGATCTGTTTCTCTGCCGGAACATGTTGTTGGCTTCCCACACACCAACGTGCCCGGTGATTTTCTCTACACCCGCAGGACCTCTAACGATTGAGCAAAAAAATAATTGAAGTTTTTTCCCAGCCAGACAATCAGCGTGCACAAAAACTGTGTAGTAGGGGTTGAGGAGACAACGCATGAACACGTATCTGAGATTTCTTGCATGCGCAGTCCTACTCATCAGCAGCCTTGGGTCCTACGCCCAGGCTTTCCCACGTGACGGTGCACTGTCTGACGCCCAAGGAAACGACGTAGACCGAGCACAGGCATGGGACGCCATATTCTCCCGCGCGGATCAGGAGCACGATGCCGCACGTTGGACTGCAGTTACCCGGACACTTTACTCAGCTGATCTTACCGAGGCCGAGCTCGACATGTTGGAGCGCTATACCGAGCACCGGCTTGGACTCTGGCTTGAGCGGCGTCTTGCTGCCGTGCCTACCGGTAGCCTGCTTAGAGAGCTTGATACACAGATAGGCGAGATCAACTCACGTTATTTATACATAACCGACGAACACGGAAATCGCTTACGGGACGATGCGGGAGACTTTCGCCTGCATGGGCAGGACTACGTCGATATCGACATTGTTCACTGGGACTCCGAGGTGGCCAATGCTGGCACTATGCTGCTGCGTGAGTACGAGACTCAGGTCGATGCGTACGCAATGGCCTTGCTAACCGGTCTTGACGCCGACACCTTGGCGAGGCTCGGCACCACATACCCACATCTCTTGCAGGCAACTGCGCAGCGCTTTCAGCGGCATGTGGTCACGCAGGCTGCAGCCGCCAGGCGGCGATTTGTTGAAGATGCCTTGCTGAGTGAGCGGGTGCGTTGGGAGCATGAATCGCTTGATAACGTGAGAGAAGCCGAAGCTGCCTGGGATCAGGCTTTGGGAGAGCTTGTCGGGCGCCGTGAAATGTGGCTCACGGAAATGCAACACGTATTAGAGGATACCCAAGCGAATTACCAACAACGCCTCTCTGAGCTCAACCAAAGCTATGCAACCCAACGAGAATATGCCGAGGCCGACCGCGAGATGGAGCATCAACAGCTGCTAGGCGAGTTTGACTCCGTACTCGAACAGGTGCATCGGTTGGATCACCTGCGACAGGTATCAACGGCACAGCTCATGGAGGCCCAACACCAGCATGCAGCGCTTGGGGGCAGGAGCCCGCAACGTGCAGCTGCACTCGAGCAGAGTATGGGTGAGTGGCAGCTTGTCCTGGCCGAGATCGAGAGTGAACAGGAAATGCTGATTGCCGAGATTGTGTCGCTTGAGCAGCAGTATTTGCTGCACGACGGTGTCCCTCGTAGCGCACACGAGGAGTTGGAGTTTGTGCGTGGCGAACGTGACCGGCTAGCAGCTGCAGTCTCTCGTGCCGAGGCGGTAATGGACTATGCCGCGGACCTGAGTTCGGGCCGCGCAACCGCCGCCGAAAGCTATGACCGCTATATGCAAGCTGAAAATGAACTGCAGAACGCCGAGGAAAGTCTCGCATCTGCAACTAAGGAGCTACAGGAACGACGCTCCCAACGTCCGACTCTGGTGCTCGAGTTGGAGCATGCAGTCCAGGGACTTTTCAATGCGGAGCAGGGACTCAGCACCGCCCGTGAGGAGTTTGCACGCCGTGAGGCCTTTTACCATGCCCAGGACCCGGAACTGCTTGAGGTGCTGCGGCTGGAACAGCTGGCTATGGCCGAAGAGAGCCGAGCCGCAATGAGCGTGGAGTCCTTTGCCCAGCTCTCCACAATGGCTGCTGAGCATGCTGCAGCCGCTTGAGTCCGGGCATGAACTCCTTCAGCAAGTTAGGCCTGAGGCGGTCGGCTCGTGGGAGGAAGTGAGTGCCATGCTTGAAGACACCGAATTTGTGTTCGAGCCCGAACTCATAGATGCCCTGAAAGAGGCGTTCGAGGCGCACCACAACTCCGGCACCACGCAGGCTGTGGATGAGCTACGCCTGCAAGCGGCCTGGGCAATGATACTGGACGACCTTCAGGCTGACCTTATGTACCGGTATGCCGCCGGTGAGTTCCTACGTAGCTCAAAGTCAGAGCTCCAGCTGATATATGGGCCGGACCTAAGTGCAACGCAATTGGCTGAGTTTGCTCGTCTCCGCGAGGAGCAAGCTCTAAAGCAGTACCACGCCGCTGAAGCGCAGCTGCAAGCCGAGTTTGACCGCCCGCTACCATTCTCGTCGGATATAATGCCACTTGAACATCTGTTAACAACCGCACGGACTGAGTACTACAGCAGCATTCTACCGTCCATAGCCGCTCGTGAACTTGCCTCGCTGCACCCGGAGCTGAAGGATAGCTACTGGAGAGAAAAAGCCGCTGCATTTTCTGACCAAGCAGCGGAGCTGCTGAATTTGAGCACCACAGAAATTGAGCTGCTTATGAGTTTTCCTACTGAGGACAGCCATAATGAGCGTGAGTTGCTACTCAAGCAGGTGCGCCCCGACGAGTTGGCTGCTGTAGTGCGGGAACTACGAGAAACTGAAGATTACCACGACCTTGAACCGGTGCTTGCGGTAGGCCTTCGAATGTTAGATACACTTTCAGACCTTAAGAGCCGGGTGTCTCATGAACAGCACCAGGACTTGGCCGCGGAGCTTGAAAATCAGCTTAGTGCGATTATAGCCGGAGAGGTGCTTTTGCTACCGGCTCGCGTGGCACGTGCGCATGCAGGCAATGAAATTATCCGTGACATTGACCCGGAACTGCTTGAGGTGCTGCGGCTGGAACAGCTGGCTATGGCCGAAGAGAGCCGAGCCGCAATGAGCGTGGAGTCCTTTGCCCAGCTCTCCACAATGGCTGCTGAGCATGCTGCAGCCCAGGAGCTCCAGACAACTGCCGCCAAACGGCAAGCCGAGGCACACCGAGAGTTTACGACCGCCCGTGAGCTTTATGACTACGGGGTTGCCGGTTACACTCTTGCCGCCAACTCACCGCAGGCCGTCCTGGAACAACGTCGTGCAGAGTATGAACGCTACCTCTCTGTCTATACCGCCTTAAGTGTTGAACTCCAAGAGCGAGCTGCCGGTAGCTCCCCGGACCAGTTGTCCGGGTGGACGCCTGGGGATGCCGCTACTCAGCACATGTCCACTCCACTGCGAGAAGCGCTTGCGGCTTACAATCAGAGCTCCGAGCTTGTGGTAGGCATGAAGGCGGCCCTTCATGCCGCCGAGTTGCGTCGAGAAGCATTGGAGAGCAAGCTCAGTGACCATACTGCGCGGATCGTGAGCGGTGGTGGCACCCCCTGGGACTCGGTGAACGCCCCGGTAGCTTTTGAGATGCTGCGTGCAGCAGGCTTTTCGCGTCAACGTGAGGCGGACTGGTTTGAGGAGTATAGAGCAAGCTCTTTGGCCGAGGACCTTGGAGCATTCTCAGAAGCTCTTGCCCGAAGAGGCAACGCCTCGGAGGTCCTGCGCACTTTTGCACTAGCGTACTACGCCGATACCGCCGGTATCTCCGGCGCAAAGGTAGCTCTTACGGTGGAAAACGATAGAGCCGTGCGCCGCCTTGCACGAATCATTGGTTTTAATGTCTCATCCCACGTTTCCTCACTTACCTCGGCGGCACGTACGACCGTGCGAGCAAACTCGGAATTACGCTCACTGTATGAGCATTATCGGGTGCTTGTGTATCACGGCGTCTTTGTGCTTGGAAGTCGTGAAATTAACAACGATGTCAGCGGGCAGGTAATTGAGGAGCTGCATGCCTCGGCCGCCTATCACCGCAGGCGTTGGAAAAAGAAAATGAAAAAGCTGAGCAAGGTTCATAAGTATTTCGAGTTTCGAGACCTGCGAGATGAAACGAAGGCGCGGATGCGCGCAGTTGCACCCCGTTCGGCAGCACACGCGCGGAGCGCATTTCTCACGCGACTAGCTCCGGTTGCAGAGGCGCGTGCCGAGCTTGGGGCGTTGCCGCAACCGGCCTCCTTAGACTCCGGGCCGAGCCTCAGCAATACCCACATACTACATCTTATTAATCCAATTCTCGACTCCATGTCGGACGCCGGTCGACCCCCAGTAGAGGAACGCGACGCCATGCTAAGTTCCTTGACTACCGAGGATCGCAGCTCCTGGGACGCTGTTTTACAGGCGATACAAGACTACGGTACGCACAGCATGAGTGCTGCAATGGAAGCGGAGCGGGCGGCTCGAGCCGTAGAGAGTGCCAGCTATGCAGCGGAGCACCGAGGCTTTCGCCAGGCCTTAGCCGACCCGACGGCCAATGTAGACCGAGTAATTGAGTACGGTGCTGATATGCTGCGGTTGTCGCCGGAGCCAAATCTGTTGAGTAGTGGCAAGGCATGGGCCGAGCTGTCTCCGGCCGCGCTCTCGTCCTCAAGTGCGGCGCTTATGCTCATACCGGTAGAAGAGCGGTTTCTCTTCCGAACCGACACCGAGATAGGCCTTTTTTCTCAAAGTGCAGCGGCTCAGATGCGTGAGTTAACGCGGGACTTTACCCGGCGTGAGGCGGTATTAGGTGAACTCGTGGTGCAGGGCGTGACTCAGTGGGAAGAAACCCATGCTCGCTTTATTGCGGAACGAGACGAGCGTCGGCGCAACGCCGAGCGCCGCTACTATGATGGTCTACGGACCTTTGAACTTGAGGTGCTTCATCTGGAACAGCAGCGTGAACGTTGGGCCAACGAGGCCCTCCGGCTGGGAGTAGAGGCTGAGCTTTCAGGTTCCGCCGAGCGTCTCGGTCTGAGCTCCCGTAGGTTACGAGCTGAAATAGACACCCGCATGCCTGCTGGAATCTCCATGCAGTTGCCTGATCTTACTCGAGTTCTTGCCAGCCCGGACTCCCTCCATGGTGTGCACGTTTTGGACCTCATTGCGGCTGCGCGTGACTTATCACTCGGCACCGCTGCTGCCAGCTCGGTAGCAGCGTATCTGCCAAGTAGCAACGGGTACGTGGCGGGGAGCGAGGAGCGTACGTTACAGCGTCGCCACGCGGGTGCACATATCATAGGCCGAGTTGAAGCGGCATTGACTCAGGCAACTGCGTTCGAAATGGCGCGGGATATTGAGGATACACGGCGCCGAGCGCTGCAGGCAGTGGCGGACGGCAACCGTAGGGTAGGAGATAGTCTGGCGGAGGTGCTCGAACGCTACGGATTTCGTGCCCACGGGGCATCCTTTAAGCGCAGAATTATTACCGACCGTACCGTGTTTGGGGGAACCGAGTATGATCGTCAGCGTATCAGCGGCTACCGCAGCTTCCAACCACCGGAACTGCGGCTTGACCTGCCCGTGCCGGACGGGGCCGTGGCAGCATTGGCCGGGCAAGCCTCGCATGAGTTTGAAATTGCAGCCGTACAAGCCAGGACGCAAATGAACGATTTTCTCATATTGATTTTTGGGGACGAGGCGGCTACCCAAGGCGCGGCAGCATCCTCCAGGATTCGGAAAAGTGATGGGCTGTTTTGGTACCATGTTGGCACCGCCGGAGAGGACGGCGGTGCCGGACAGGGGGAAACCGGCCGCATTATGGCGGCGCTCAATGCGGCGCAAGTGAAACAACATGTCGGTATAGAGATGAGCAAAACCGCGGTGTATAACCAGCGCCTTTTTAACACCGGGGTCGACTTTCTTCATGCGCCGTCTATTCGCGAGGTGGGAGTCGTATGGGGACAGACGGTGGGGGCGCTTGCTGGCGCGGAAACTGGAGCCGCCATTGGTCGGCTGGCAATGCAGGCGGCATTTACCGGCGCGGATCTGTATAGGGGTGATGTCAGTTGGCAAGATGCGGGAAAGTCAATGAGCTTGGAACTAGGTTCACTTGCACTGAGCGCGGCTACTGCAGGCGCATTTCAGCAGATAGACAATGCCTTAGCCATTACCGGTCGGGGCGGTGCAGCTGGCTTTGCCGTCGGCTTAGGTTTGGACCTCTCGGGCGTTCTTGTTTCTCAAACCGGCAGCCGTGCCCTGGCGAGTGTGGATATTGGCGACCAGGGCTTACGTTTCGACCGTGATAGCTTTTCGGGCTCCATGACATCGGGTGAGGCTCTTACCGGATACCTCGCCAGCGGAGTGGGTCTTGGTGTGACCCATGGCCTCGGAGCTGTGAATAGCGGCGACAGTAATCTGTTTGGGTTTCGTGCGGACCACTACGAGGGCGTCGCAGGCCTGAATAATCAGGCCGGGTTGCTTGCGGGTGAGGCGGTGAGATTTGCTCGTGAAGGCGAGGTGCACTTCAACCTGCTGAATCTGGATACCTTCTCAGATGGCACCTCGCTTGGGCTTCTTGAACTCGAACTTGGCGACTCATCACAGGCAGGACTCTCCCTTGGCTCCGGTGGACTGGATATGAGCTACAATCGCTTGGCAACTGCCGCGGTTGGCCTGGATGTGGTTAATCAAAACCGGCAAATATCCGCATACGCTCACCGGCATCAAAATGGTGATGAACTTGCCAAAATCGCTCTCCGAGCGCTTTTCGCCTTTGGTGACGAGAAAGAGCAACGCACCTTGTATAGCAACCTGCTTTCCGGTGAGGATCGCCTGGTGCGGGCTACCGGCGCGGACAGTACGCAGTACCGAGCCGTGACTCGGTATGACGACGACTCGCAATCCCGGGTTGTTACTGCCCCGAAAAGGGGAAATGACCGCTACGCTGGCTTGGCGTTAGGAGTGACCCTTGGGCATGAGGCCTACCGCGACGGGGCTGTGAGCGCAAACAACAACGCCGAAACCCTGCGAGCTACAACGGCACACACCGAGATGGCCCAACGCATTGCCGCCGACGACCGTTACGGCAGCCGGTATCTCATGGCCGACCCGGAGGTATTGGTAGACCTTGTAATGCATGAAGCCGGTGAAGACTCATTTGCAAAGTACGTTGCAGACCGATATGACTCGAGCGACGACTACTGGCTCATTGTTGAAAACATAGACGGGACGGTTTCGCTTATGGACGATGGTCGTGGCGGAGTGTACTACCAGGGTAGCGGTGGTGAGGAGCATGAGATTGGGCGATATCGCGACGGTGATCGTCTAGAACACTTATCTGAGCTGTTGTCGGGCCTTGGTGGCTCGGTCGACGCCGAACAACTTGCAAACATGATTGCCGACCAGGGCGGAAGCTACCACAAAGGGTTCTTTCTTGGACAGGGCGGTGTTCTTCAGCTTGGACCACCTGTTCTACCAACATCAGGTAGAGGACTCAACCGGTTTTGGGCGCAACACCCTGTGTGCTGCAACTATCGCCATCAACGCGCACCAGCTTGTTGACCCTACAATTAGCATGTGGCAAATAGCAAACGCTGTGCAACGTGCCTCCGACGCAGAGAACGGAAGCGCCGTGCTTGCGGCTAACGGATATGTTTCCGACCTTCATGCCTACACGCGAATCATTGCCGAGGAGTTTGGCTCAGATTCCTACCTGCGCGCAATGCGGGACTTTGGATCGGCATCCGAGGCCTGGGAGGCTGGCGCTGACGCCGTATTCGTGAAGCATGTCAACGACTTGGTAAATCCCTCCCGCGAGCATCACACCCTAACCTACCAGTATCGCGAAAACGACCGCAGTCGCAGTCGCGGGTATAACCAGTTTGACCCGTATGCCGCCGGATTGTCCTGGGAGCAACAAATTGCAGTGAGATATCGCTCCATGGCATTCACCGACCTATGAGCAGGAGGGTTGATTTATGATGACACGACGTCGCCCCGGTTCGTCTATGTGGGTAGTGAGCAGAGTTCTTGACGGTGCTACCGCGGTTCTTGTTGTGGTGCTGCTGTTCTCCGCCTGTGCTCGGCCCCCGGCGCCTGCCGAGCGCGGGCGGTACCTGCTTGAGCTGCAACAGTCCCTGAGCAGTGCTTCCTTTGAAGATGCTGTTGCTGCTGCCCACGGCGGGCTATCACAGGAACCACATTCCGACGACGAGGAGCGTACCGAGGAGTACCTGCGTCTTGGCGGTGCCGCTGCACTTTCCGCCCTTGGCCAAGAGGCAGAGGCGCTGCAACTGCTGCGGCCTCTGTATGATGTGTCGCGGCAGGATAAACCGGAGACCAACGCGGCCGCGCCGGGCGGCAGCTTGCCAGACGCCGGTGCCACCACAGCGGCCGCGCCTGGCGGCATGGCCGCACTGGAGGCCGAAACACTGGCCGTTCTCATTGAACTCGAGCTTCGCGCAGCAGAGCTAACTCCCGCACTCTGTGCATTAGAGGTGTTGCACGCGCAACGGGGTTTAGAGTACGAAACGCTCCGCACCGCTGCTATTCTCTACCGCGCTCTCGACCTCAACGACGCCGCGACTTCCGCAGAAACCGCTGCAGCCGAACTTGCTCATGCCTATGGAATAGTCCAGACAGCTCCGGGCGACGCGTCCGCCACCAC
>JAIVHN010000088.1 GCA_020201015.1 Spirochaeta sp.
CGGGTCGCCTACGTGAGCACTCCAGACCGGAAGCCCCTGGCTTTCGCCTTCCTCGAGGTCACTCCCGCGCACAACGGTCCATTTACGGTCGCTCGCGAAGATTCGCTGGCACGCCTGCACCTGATCGTCCACGTCTGCGATCCGAAGTGCACGGACAACCCAGCTTATGATGATGCCCTCGAGCGCGAACCGTCGCGAGTAGACGTCCTTACCGTCGCGTGTTATGTGCCAGCCGCACGAGAAAATGAGTCTCGCCTCTGGAGGCGCGAACTCGAGCACAGCCTGCGCGGTGCCGCTTGAGTAGTGCTGCATTCCCCAGGGAACAAGCACGGTGAGCACCGCATCGCACCCGGAGACCGCGGTCTTGATTACCTCCCGGTTGTCGGTCATTCCGGGTATGATCGTTATTCGGTCTCTGAACTCGTCGAGCTTGGTAACGCTCTTCTCACGGCAGACCCCGACAACCTCGTACCCGCGCTCAAGCGCATGCGCCACCATGTAACGACCAAGCTTCCCTGACGCACCAACGATACAAACCTTCATTTCTCCGCTCCCTTTCTTCCCTTGCCGCCCTTTTTCCCGTGGCCTGTTCCGGCGCTCCTGTCCTCGTTTTCATCGAACGAGAAGACATCCTCAACCGTCTGCCCGAAGGCCCGGGCAATGCGAAACGCCAGTTCGAGCGAAGGCGAGTAACTCTGCTTTTCAATTGCGACAATAGTCTGACGCGTGACCCCTGCGTGATCTGCCAGTTCTTGTTGCGTCATCTCTCCGGCGTGAAACCGGAATTCGCGAACTCTGTTCGATATTGGTGACCTGCTCATGGTGGCCATCCTTACCGGTACATCAGGATGCGCCCGAGTTCCCCAACGAGATGGGAAATGAACCCACCGCCTACGAGGACTAGGAACATCCCGGTGACCGATGCACCGAGGACCACCGGCACCATTGAGCCGACAAATGCAAGCACGAAGATGGCCTGCGAGATCTGGTTGGACTTAAGCTCAATCAGACGGTCACGTTCATCCTCTATAGTCGGCGGGTCCTCGCCAGCAATGATGCGGTAGAGAATAGCGCCGGCAATCGCAGTTATGATTGCGACGACGACTCCCACGGGAACTAAAATCAAGACCGAGGTGGCCCAGAACCGGAGGAGCGCTTCGGGTAGACCGCGACGACAACCGCACCGGTGACAATGGCAGCGACGCTGCGCTGTTGCTGATACGACATGCAAACCCTCCTGTCTATGACCCTCGCCCGATCCTGGGCGGAGGTGTCATGTTAGATCAACATAGAGTAAGATATACCAGACTATATGTCAAGTATATATTACATTAAGACTTCAGCCGTGGTGCTAACACCAATTCCGTGTTACACTGATATCGTGAGTAAGCGAAATATTACCATCAGTTTGGACGCCGAGGTTGCGCGTTGGGCTCGGATAAAGGCTGCAGAGAACGACACAAGCGTGTCGCGTATGCTTGCAGATCAGCTTGAGCAACAAATGGCACAGGATACCGAGTATGAACGTGCGCAAACGCGGTTCTTGAGTAAGCCAGTGCGCCGCCTGCGAACGGACAACACCCCGTACCCACAACGAGACGCATTGCATGAGCGCTAAGCAGTTTGTGGACACGAACGTGCTCGTGTACAGTCGCGACACTACCGAAGCGGAGAAACACGACATCGCCTCGGACATCATGCGACGTCTGTGGGAGGACGGCTCCGGCGTTATCAGTACGCAGGTGTGTAATGAGTTCTATGTTACGGTTACGCGTAAGCTTGATCCGGGGCTGACGCCCGAGGAAGCATGGGACGATATAGACGCGCTGTTTGCATGGAATCCAGTCCCTGTCGATGTCGCCTGCATGCGAGTTGCCAGGCATGTGGAGCTGCGCTACGGCCTATCCTGGTGGGATAGCCTCATTGTTGCCGCCTGCAGTCAAGCCGGTTGTACCGAGATCCTCTCTGAAGACTTGAACCCGCACCAGGAGTATCTGGGCATTCGGGTCACGAACCCCTTCGAGACCGTTGCGAGCCGCTGAGTGAAGTTATTCAGAAAGAAACAACTTGACGTGTAATGGTAGATAAATTACCATTTAACCATGAAAGTTACCATTGATCGCTTGGGGAGAATTGTTGTGCCCAAGCAGGTTCGGGATAGGTTTCATCTGGTTGCGGGGACTGCTCTTGAGCTTGAGGTGGAGTCCGATGGAATTCGAATTCGGCCGCTTCATCAGGAGCCAGCGCTGCAGCGGAAGCAGGGTGTGCTCATTCATCACGGCTCGGAAACGGTGAACCTGGACATGGCGGAGTTTGTTAATCGTGATCGGGCAAACCGTGACGCGGATCTGGTCGCCGAAGGGCCCGCAGAGTGACGGTGCTCTTTGACACATCGGTACTGGTTCCTGCGCTTGTAGACCAGCTCGCAAACCACCCGGCCTGTTTCTCCGCGTTTGTAGCAGCAACCTCGGACGGCAATCGCGGGGTGTGCTCGACCCACGCCTTAGCTGAGTGCTACTCCGTGTTGACCTCGCTGCCGGTGCCACGCCGAATTACCGCGCCGGAGGCATACCGGCTTGTGGAGGAAAGCATTCTGCCGCGCTTAACGGTTATCGCCCTGAGTACTGAGGACTACCGGGAAGCAATGCGAGCTGTTGCCGAGGCCGGCCTCACCGGCGGCATTATCTACGACGCACTTCACGTTGCCGCAGCGCGCAAAGAGGGGTGCAGTCGCATTCTGACCTACAACCTTCGGCACTTCCAAGCACTCTGCCCACCGGAGATCACCGTCACGGCCCCGTGAAGACACACGAATTTCGTCGTACACTGTTCTCGTAGGTAAGCGAAGTAGTGCCATCAAATGCGCGCGCCAACAGGACGTGTACGTCAGGAAGAAACATCGATATCTTCGCGCTCAAGATGAGACCGCCTTGGCTTTTCGGAACAACGCGTCCGGCAAATCTATTGTTGTGCGCATATTCGCATTTTCATACCTTCGCACCACGAAGTCAAGATTCTGCCTGCTGGACGAGATTCAGCAGCTGGCGGAGTTCGAGTCAGGGCTCCGGTATCTTCAGAACCAAAACGCAACCATTGTTATTACGGGTTCTAACTCAGCACTGTCTGAGAAGAGCGTGGCTACATCGTTGCGTGATGTCGTTGAACGACATGAGATTAAGAATGTCGATCTCGTTGAAAAGCTCTTTCATAAGGCGCTGCTTTCCTTCGCCACCTTGAAGGCAGCCTTTTTCTGATCACCACTGCCAACCGAGCCAATCCCTCGGCAGCTCGGAAAATCTCTCTTGTGGACAACGGCCTGTATCAGGTCATTCGCACCAAGCCGGATCGAGAGCAGTTGTGGGAAAACGCCTGCTTTCTGGAACTCCTCCGAAAGGGAAAGAAGCCGGATTTCTGGCTGGAGAACAAAGGCGAGATCGATTTCGTCATGGACTCCGAACTCATACAGGTGTGTCTTGACCTCCATGAGGGAAACGAGGTACGGGAGAAGAGTTCGCTCGTGCGGGCAATGAACCGCATGCCGGACAGGAAACCCGTCATCTGGACTCGTGAGCAATCCCGGACTCGTGAACAATCCGGGGAAGAGGATCCCGAGACCGGCATTATGCTGCGGTCTGGTCTGATCCCGCTGGAAACAAAGATAGAACATGGGGTATCTTTGTTGACCTGCCGAAAATTGACGCGATTATAAAAAATAGAAGAAGAAAAGGGTGAAGAGCTGAGCAAGATCACTCAACATCATTAAACGGCGTCCCTTGTTGATGTTATGACGTTATGACGCTATAGTGCTAAGTAGTAAGATACCTTAAGGAATGGGAGAACTCCATGAGCGAGTCAGTAAAGCGGTCCACAGTCTACTTTGATCCTCAACTACACGCTGCGCTGCGGCTTAAGGCGGCCCATACACATCGTTCACTATCGGCGATTGTTAACGATGCTGTGCGTGCGGCCCTGGCGGAGGACCAGGACGATTTAGCGGCGTTCGAGGAACGGGCGGCCGAGCCGACCATGAGCTATGAGGCCTTGCTAAACGACCTAAAGGCGCATGGCAAGCTATAAGCTAGTATTCAAAGAATCGGTCGCAAAGGATCTGAGGCCGGTCCCGAAGAAAGACCTTTCTCGCCTGCTCCAGCGCATGCAGGCGCTCCAAGAGAATCCTCGTCCCGCTGGCAGTGAGAAACTCTCGGGCCAAGAGCGTTACCGGATCAGACAAGGTGTATACCGCATAATGTATGAGGTGGCAGATGAGCTTCTGGTTGTCACGGTTGTGAAGGTCGGCCACCGAAAACAGGTCTACAGGCACTAGTTTATGGCGTTGAGACGAGAACGTGTGACATGGTTGCCGGAGTGACCTGTGCAATTACATGTGCGGGAATGGCAACAATACAGCCTTTTAAAGGTTGCTCCATGCTTCGTCCTCTTCAGGTGGGTTCCATAGTTTTGAAAGGCTGGTTTCTGCCGCCTTTTCCAGAAAGCTACCTTCGCTTTGCGATTTCAAAAAAAGGACGAAGTCCAGGACTTCTCGGACCTTTTCTTCCGGAAGATCGTCCGTCTCACGCAGTAGAACATCACGTGTTTTCATAGGCCTCCCCCCCTTCGACAAGAGTATATACCCTTACGAGTAATCGGAAAACTGTGCGTGGCCACCCTGCCGCCCCGCGTCCAGCCCCCGCTCGTGCTCCGCGCGCTTGGTGAGGCGGTAGTGGGTGAAAGATAGCTCGGAGACATCGACCTGTTCATCATCGAGCCGATCTACCCGCAGCAGCGGATACAGGTGCTTGGCAAAGAGATCCAGCCCGTCAAGCGCCTCACCGGCTTCGGCCAGCTGGTGCTTTGGGGTCAAAGAAGGCGGCGGCAAAAGCCTCTACTTCATCCCAGTGGTAGATCTGCTTTTGGTCAAGCTTGGTTTGGATATCGTACACAATCTGAGCGTCCGAGATGTCGGTGAGCTCGGCACGGTTGTAGTAGGGCAGGAAGGACTCAAGAATGTCCTGTGCGTCGTTAAAGAAGTCCAGGATAAAGGTGTCCTTGCCGGGGAAGGTGCGGTTGAGCCGTGAGAGGGTCTGCACGCAGTCCACGCCCTGCAGCTTCTTGTCCACGTACATTGCGCAGAGCTTGGGCTGGTCAAAGCCGGTCTGAAACTTGTTGGCTGCAATCATGACGTTGTACTCGGCGGTGTCAAATGCCTTGGCAAGCTCTCGCCCGTTGCCGACGAATTGCAGTGGGAAGCATCACTTCAACAAATCTTAATGCCGAACGGATCTCGTCCGAAGTCCAACTAAAATCCTCTTTCCTCAGTAGTGACTGGCTATCGTGAACCCATCCTGTGCTACCGTCACTCGATACCGCACGATGTATTCTTACCTGTTTCCATGGAACATCCGTAACGACGCTAAAGAAAAGATGTACCTGCCCACCCTGTACAAGGGCATTCGGAGTGGAATATCCGTAGAATGCAGAACGAGGGAACAGTGCCTGATCAGGTTCAAGAACTGATTCCGGCGCAGTCCAGCTGTCTCCATCAAAAATCGTGAGGCCGATGACTTGAAGTGTTGTTCCAACACCGTTATTTGCACCGACCGCCGTGAAATATAGGTATATCTTGTCGTCGAAAACGACCGGCGCGTCAGCAACGAGGAATTGATTAAAGTCCAAATTAGGGTCAGCGTCCGGCGCAGTCGGCTCAAGCACTACCCCGATCCTTTCCCACACTATTCCGTCCGGGGACGTAGCGTGACCAACTTTGTAGTCTTCTGTAGCGGTGAATACGTCATCGTACCCCGTGTAGAACATGTGATACTGCCCGTCAAAAAAGACAACGGCCGGGGTCTCCACACTCTTGCTATCCCAACCAACTGCAGATTTCTCCATTACTGCATAGGTGGGACTAAGGTTCCAGTCTATGCCGTTACTTGAGATCAAACGATAGATCTTTATGTCGAAGTCAAAATTCTGCGATGCCGAAGCATACATCACGAACTGTGTCCCGTCATGAATCACGTGTGGGTCGTTCCAGTTCGAACCCGGGAAGAAGTCGTTGGTCTGTATAAGTGGATTCCTAATTTCGCTTGGAGTAGATCCGGAAACCTCGTTACTGCAGGAGGCATACGTCAAAGCCAGCATACCAGATATCAGTGAACACAGCGCCGCCCGGGCCAGCTGTCGTGTACAACGCATTGTTATCCTCCATACAGATCTTTCCCCAACGTTTGGCCGTTATGCGACACAAACAAGCCATTTGTATATTTGTGGGCTCTTCTTGTCAAGCGTCGGTTAGGCGCATTATGCGGTCGGTGGAGCACTCTTTAAACGGAATTTGAAAACTGGGCCAGCGCCCACCAATCCCAATATATTGAACTGACGTGGAAAACAAAAAACATCACCCGTTGTATCAGTTCTATTCGAAGGCCATATCGGGTACTGTCGAACGTGAATGGTTTCGGATATAGCGGTTGCGGAACGAAGAAAACTGATGACGACATAACAATTTGCTTGTTCGGACGCAAACTACGCTTCGCTTCGTTCGAGTGACCCGCTCGTTTGAGGATACTCGGCGGAGCATAGCGTTGGCGGGTATTGTTACCAATAGTTGTAACCGGCGGTAGGAGAAGGTGCAAGTGATTTTGAGCGCATATCCACCATAGAAACAACTCCTGCATGAGGGCATCGTAATAGCTGGCTCGGTTGCGTTCGAAGAAGTCCGAGAGATAGAGAGAGGGCTTGGCCAGCATATGGTGGCTGACTAAGTACAGCGGAATGAGCAAGCGGCCAATTGGTCCATTGCCGTCCAGAAAGGAATGGATGGTCTCGAACGGATAATGGCTCATTGCAACGCGAATGAGATGCGGTACAATAATCGCTTCATGGTGCCAGCTACGGTACTCCCCCGCACCAGGGGGCGCAGCGATACCCCGCAGAGGCCGCCCCAAGCGGCCTTGAGGAGTACAAGCGGAGCACCCGACCCCGGCGGCCCTTCGGCGGCCGGGGGGTGCCCAAGCTCCTCTCCTGACATACGAGACGGGACACTACAAGCTTCAGTATTATATGAACATAGCCTAACGTCCGGCGCATAGTTATGCCAATCGACAACGAGTCGTGAAGTACTTCCGCGTAACGGAATTCCAGTGAGGAGATGATGGAAATAGTTGTCCTTGTCATCGGAATACTGCTGATGTTCGCTTGGAAATCGGCTGCACCGAGAGTCAAGGGAGGCATCGGCGAATCGCGAGTAGCTCGGGAACTGAACAAGCTCAAGGGTGACGAATACGAAGTCCTGCACGATGTTCTCTTGAGAACGAGCCGCGGAAGTGGGC
>JAIVHN010000089.1 GCA_020201015.1 Spirochaeta sp.
TTTGGGAGAATGAAAGGCTCCAGCCCCAGCGCACGGGTTCCAAACTCCCACGCAACTAACACTACAACAATGACTATCCACGGAGCGAGCTTTTCTTGCAAGCTTTTTGACCTCATACGGCTTCGGCCTCCGGACCTTTCGCAATATGGTGGCGCAGATCCGCCACAATTTGGGTGAACGAAACAATAAAGCGATCATCAAGATTGCGTGGTCGCGGGAAGGGAACTTCGGCGCCGTACACAAGACGACCCGGGCGAGGACTCATTACATGCACGGTGTCGGCCAGATACACCGACTCGGTAAGGTCGTGCGTAATAAGCACCACTGTGCAGCCGGTCTCTTCATGGAGTCGTTGCAGCACGCCCCAGAGCTCCTCGCGCGTGAAGGCATCCAAGGCGCCGAAAGGCTCGTCCAAGAGCAAAAGCTCCGGTTGATGTATGAGCGCGCGGCAGAGCGATACACGCTGCCGCATGCCTCCAGACAACTCCTTGGGATATTTATCCTCAAAGCCTGCAAGACCAACCTTGGAAAGAAGCTCGCGAGCCTTCTCTTTGTGCTCTCGCGGATTACTGGAATGAAGACGGCGTTGTTCGGACTTGATCTCCAACGGGAGTATTACATTCTCTAAGGCGCGGCGCCACGGCATGAGGCATGGATTCTGGAAAGCCATTCCCACAATTCCAAGGGGCTTAGTTACTTCTTGTCCATGAATAGTAACCGACCCTGTAGTGGGTCGAACCAAACCGGACATTAGTTTGAGCAGGGAGGACTTGCCACAGCCGGACATGCCGACCACGGCAACGAACTCACCTGTTCGGATCGAAAGGTTCAGACCCTCAAGCGCAAGAATGCTCTCGGCGCCGTTTCCGTAACGCAGGGCCACATTATCAAAGTTAACCAAAGGTGTTGTTGGAATGTCCGTGCTCATGAGGTTCTGCCCGTCCTTGGTTGTGTCCGCCGGAAGTCCAGTTCTATGGACTTCCGGCGGATTGCCTTAATGCAGCTTAGCGAGGAAGTCGCTCGCTTAACGGTGGAAGGTACTCATCGGTAAAGATACTATCTGTGCTTGGGGTGCTCGGTAGCCCAAAAGCCTCTACAATTTGGTCAATTGCATTTTCTAATCGATCGTTGTCTACGCCCCCAAACCCCACATCATAAACCTCCGGCGTAATGATGTTCGTCTCAATGGCAAGTTCGAGCCGGGCCAGTTCTACCGCAGGGTCGGTGAGTCCGTCTGCACGGCGGACGCTTTCAATTGCGCGCTCTGGGTTCGCAAGGGTGTAGTGCCATGCTTTGGTCAGTGCACGCATCATACCGCGAACGGCTTCTGGATTCTCTTCAAGAAAAGCCTTGGGAGCCATAACGGCATTACCATATACATCTACCCCGTTCTCGGCATACAGGAAGGAAACGATGTCGTCCATATCTACGCCCGCAGCTTCAAGGTTGAGTGCAGCCGTGAAATAGAAAGCGCCAATTGCATCTACCTGTCCACGCATGAGGGTTGGCTCGCGGA
Organism: Spirochaeta sp.; assembly: GCA_020201015.1. Classification (GTDB taxonomy): domain Bacteria; phylum Spirochaetota; class Spirochaetia; order DSM-27196; family SLAA01; genus SLAA01. Next base: position 1,517 of record JAIVHN010000089.1, read on the forward strand.
GTGTTGGATCCATATTTACCCAGGTCACGCTGTCCGGATCTATGCCTACGGCCTTTGCAAAAACGGGCCAGAGTCTAAAGGAAGCGTCGAAGGTTGGTGCGCCAATGCGTTTGCCAACTAGGTCTCTTGGTCGGCGTATATTGCGGTCACTCGTTGTGATGATTGCAAAGGGCGGATAGTTGTAGATAACCGCAATTGCTTGAAGCGCTTGATCTGGGTTCTTAACGTTGAACTCAATCATGGAGTTGATATCGGCAAACCCAATGTCGTAGGCGCCGCCGGCTATCTGAGATACTGTCCCGGCTGAGCCGTAACCCCGGTCAATAGTGACGTCGAGTCCTTCTTCGGCAAAGTACCCTTGGTCCTGAGCAACCAGAAACAAAGCCTGTGGCCCTTGTATTGCCCAGTCAAGTGTGAATTGAATGCTGGTTGTCTGCGCAAAAGCAGTCGGTGCAAGCAGCAACGCGGCAAGGATGATAAGTAATTTCTTCAATGTGTCCCCCTTTTGGACAAGTTGCGGGACACGGTGTCCGCGCAGCTTTATGGAATCAAGGTCAGGTTATGGAAATCCATGAGGAGCGTCAAGCTTAAGGCACTACATTTGCGTAGTTTTTGCAAAAAACCTACACGAAAAAGTGTAAATTTGCGTGTGCGCCGGTACGTATACGGGGAAACGGTGATCGAACTGCTTATTGTGGTACCGTGCCGCAGGAGGCTATACTCGCGAAAGGTGCGGAGGGTTGCTCTACTATGGGTTACAAAGAATACGAGCTTATCTTGCCGGTTCAGGCTGATGAATCTGAGGAAACACTCCGCGCGGCCGTCACGCGCAAAAGCAAATTGGGGAGTTTTCGCTACACAGTTTTAAAGAGAAGTCTCGATGCTCGTCGCAAGAGTCAAATTGAATGGCGCGTGCGGGTTGGGGTTGTTTCGCCGGAACTCTCGGGTGGCGAAGAGCCACAGCCGGTTCTCCTGCATCCCGAGCGAAGGAGGCGCGAGGCGCCGGTCGTGGTAGTAGGTACCGGCCCGGCAGGCATCTTTGCTGCGCTCTATTTATTGCGCGCAGGGTATCAGGTGACGCTACTGGAGCGGGGCGACCCCGTTGAAAAACGACGCGATGCCATACAACTCTTTGAGTCGGGCGGAGAGTTTTCCTCCCACAATAACTACTCCTTTGGGGAGGGCGGTGCGGGCACCTTTTCCGATGGTAAACTCAGCTCGCGAACCAAAAATATACGGGCGGAACGAAACTTCATTTTTGAAGCCCTTGTTGAGGCAGGGGCCCCTGAAGAGATTCGGTACATGACCCATCCACATGTCGGGAGTGACATATTGTTTGGTGTTACGCAACGCCTGCGGGCCATGGTCGAGGCCGAGGGAGGCCGAGTGCTTTTCCGCCAGCAGGCAAAGGATCTGTCTATCCAGGAAGGCCGAGTTACCGGGGTGGAGGTTCTGAGTCACGATGGCACCGGAGGCGGTGTGTTGGATGCGGGGCGGGTGGTCTTTGCGTGTGGACACTCGGCACATGAGACCTACCGCATGTTGCTACGCCGAGGCGTGCCGTTTCGCGTAAAGAACTCAGCCATTGGGTTTCGTGCCGAACATCCTCAAGAGCTCATAAACGAGGCTCAGTGGGGCCAAGCGCAGCTGCCGGGCGTAAAAGCGGCCGAGTACCGGTTGACTGCCCAAACAGCGTCCGGCCTTGGGGTCTATTCGTTTTGCATGTGCCCGGGAGGCGTCGTGGTTCCTGCGGCTGCCTATGCGGGAACAAATATTGTCAACGGAATGAGCAATTACGCGCGTGACGGCCTGTTTGGAAATGCGGCAGTCGTTGCCAGCCTTAACCTTCCTCAGTTGCTGGGGCGTGATGTTGAAGCAGCCGAAGCGCTTAGCTGGATTATGGAGCGCGAACACCTATTCTATGGGGTTGCCGCTGGTTACCGCGCACCCGCAATGTCGATACAGGAGTTCATGGCGTCTTCATCAAGCACGTCTCCGCGTCGCGGAAGTTTTGCTCACCACGTGCCAGCCGTACCCACGACTACGTATCAGAGCAGCTATCCGTTGGGTGTTGTCGAAACCGACCTACGCGAAGCATTGCCGAGACCCATTATTACTGCGTTACAGGAAGGGCTTGTCGAGTTCGCACGAAAACTCAACGGTTACGATAAGGGGCTGCTTTTGGGGCTGGAGAGCAAGAGCTCGGCACACATACAGGTGGAGCGGGATCCGGTGCAGCTGTATGCTGGCTACCCGAATTTTTTTGTTGCGGGCGAAGGTGGTGGTTGGTCGGGAGGAATAGTAAGCTCGGCGTCCGATGGCTTACGGGTGGCGCAGGCTATCGTAGCGGCCGACACCTAAACGCAATCAGCGGCCGACACCTAAACGCGCCTTCGGCGCGGTGTCACTCAATTGGCGTGTTAGGGTCGTTTCCCCACTCAAGCCAGGAGCCGGAGTAGTTGCGAACGCGCTCATATCCAAGAAGCCGCAAAACAAAATAGCTGTGTGAAGATCTTGCTCCCGAGCGGCAGTACACAATGACCTCTTTGTCCGGTGTTACTCCTTGTTCGTGATACAGCGAGCGTAGCGTCTCCGGGGACTGCAGCGTGGGGTCAAAGAGGTCCTTAATGTGCGACTCCCAGTTGATGTTGCGAGCCCCCGGAATGTGTCCGTTGCGGGCTGCGGTTGGCAGGCGCCCGGCAAACTCGTCCGCTGACCGAGCGTCGACAATTACAACATCGTCCTGATCTATTGCTGACAGTACTTGGTGTTTCTGTGCTATGACGGCCTCGGTTGGGTGAGCGCTAAAGGTCTCCGGCGTTGCTGTGCGCACTGCTGTCTCGGTGGCAAGGCCCGCCGTGCTCCAGGCAATAAATCCTCCATTGAGAATGCCAACATTCTTTCGGCCGAGCCGTTCCAGCACCCAGAGCATTTTGGCAGACGGTACGAGCCCACTCCCGTCGTACAGAATGAGCAGGCGCTCGTTTCCTAT
>JAIVHN010000090.1 GCA_020201015.1 Spirochaeta sp.
ACTACGATGTCTTCCGCAAGGTGCCACAGAGCGTGCCGCAGGCAGCCGAGTTTGAGCAGTACTTACGTTGGCCTATTACCATGGTGCCGGATCCAGCCGGTGTTGAGGAGAGTTACGCCCGCGCCAACGAAGTGGAACTGGAAGGATTGTTGTCCCTTGTAGGCATAGAGCCTGACTATATCTACCAGTCACAACGATATCGCACCTCGGCCTACGCTGAAGGCATTCGCGCCGCGCTTGCCGCACGCGAGCAGATTCGGGCCTTGCTGAACGAACATCGAACCCAACCACTTCCAGACGACTGGTGGCCGGTTTCGGTGTTCAGTGGATTTACCAACAAGGACACAACGACCATTCTTGACTGGGACGGCGAATGGGACCTGACGTACCGCTGCGATGAGAGCGGCACAAGTGAGACGGTTGATCTTCGCACTACGGCTCTCGTCAAGCTGCCGTGGCGCATCGACTGGCCTATGCGCTGGCAGTTTGAACATGTCGATTTCGAACCTGCTGGCAAGGATCATCACTCCGAGGGCGGCTCCTTTGACACTGCGCGTGGGGTCTCTGAACAGATCTATAACTGGAAGGCGCCGGTTACCTTTCAGTACGACTTTATTAGCATTAAGGGCCGAGGCGGCAAGATCAGCTCCAGCAGCGGCGAGGTTGTAAGCCTGCGTGACGTGTTGGAGATCTACGAGCCGGAAATCGTGCGGTATCTCTTTGCCGGGACTCGACCTAACAGCGAGTTTGCTATCTCTTTTGACATGGATGTAGTGAAGATCTATGAAGACTATGACCGCTGCGAGCGGGTGTACTACGGTGTAGACGAGATTAGTGAAAAAAAGAGGGCAAAAGAACGCCGGATCTACGAACTCTCGCAGGTACACAAACCCGCCTCCGAAGCTCCGTTTCAGATTGCGTTCCGCCACCTGTGCAGTCTTGTGCAAATTGCAGACTTTAATTATGAGCGTGCGCTTGAAATGGCACGTGTCGAGGCTGGCCGCCCTACGTTGTCCGAGGCGGACCGCGTGCGATTATTGCGGCGGGCGGCCTGTGCTGAGCGCTGGCTTGCCGACTTTGCGCCGGAGGACTTTCGGTTCCGCATGAAGACCGCCGAGCAAGGTCTGGTAGAGGTGGGCAGTGCCGAGGCTGCCGCTATAGCTGGTCTGGCCGAACTCCTCAAGAATCAATGGGACTCACTGACCGACAAGGCGCTTGCAGAGGAGCTGTACCGCGTTTCTCGTGATGCCGGAGTAGAGCCCAAGGACTTTTTCGTGGTCATGTACAAGGTGCTCATAGGTAAGGAAAAAGGGCCGCGGCTTGCAGCCTTTATCCGTACGGTTGGGCGCGAGCGCGTGGTGGCCCTGCTGGAGCGGTATTCCGGAGATACCAGCTCGGGCTCGGCCGGTCATGGCGGAAAAGGGGAAAGCAATGAGTGAGATGAAAAAACTCCTTGGATTTCACGCGGTCGACCGCCTGAATGATCCACGAATTGCCGGAGTACTTGACCTGACTATTGACGGGGCCGACGAGATCGACCCCGCTGGAAACCTCACTAAGGGCGGTGGTGGGGCGCTGTTGCGTGAAAAGATTGCGGCTTTTTGTTCCCGACGCTATGTGATTGTGGGTGACGACAGTAAGCTGGTGCAGAGTCTTGGCGTGAGCTTCGCTATTCCTATCGAGGTTGTTCCGACGGCGCGGCGTGTGGTGCTGGAGGCTGTGCGGAGTATGGGGGCCGAGGTGTCGGTTCGCGAGGCGGTCAGAAAAATGGGGTACGTTATCACCGACAATGGAAACATCATTATTGATGCTCGTTTTGGCACTCAGCACGACCCTGGCGAGCTTGAGCGGCGCCTTGACGCTATACCCGGGGTAGTAGAGACCGGACTTTTTGTGGGAATGAAACCTGTGGTGTATTTGGGCGCTGGGGATGGAAGCATTCGCGAGTTACAGCTTAGCGAATAAGTCGTCCCAACAGTGCATCTTTATGACGCCACTTGGGGTGAACCTTCACCCGCAAGTCAAGGTGTACTCGGTAGGGAAAGAGCTTACCTATTTCGCGTTGCGCCTGCTGCCGTATCGTTTTTATTTTCTCGCCACCGTGTCCGACGACAATTCCTTTCTGGCTGTCGCGTTCGACAATGAGGAAGGCGCGTATCCAGAGGATGTTCTTTTCTCCCTCCTGTTTCTGTTCCATGTCGGCGACCTCAACATACAGGGCGTGCGGTAACTCTTCCTTGGTTTGGAGTATTGCCTTTTCCCGGATAATCTCGCTGACGCGGAATACCGGGTCCTGGTCGGTGTAGTAGTCCTCAGGGTACATCGGCTCACCCTCCGGCATCTCCAGATAAAGCCGGTCCAACAACTCCTCTAAACCCTCACCAGTAAACGCCGAAATCTCCAGCACTTCTGCGTCCGGCAGGCTTTCTAGGATAAAGTGAGCCGCTTCGCTGCGTGCACTTGAGGGCATGTCGATCTTGTTCAGGGCCACAATCACCGGCCGTGGGAGTTTAGCCACCAGCGCAAGCATATCGCGCTCTTCCTCTCCCGGAGGGCGTGTGGTGTCTACAAGGTAAAGAACTGCGTCAACCTCTTCGCAGGCACCACGTACGAGATCGACCATATGAATATTGAACTTTTTACTTGAGTGGTGATACCCGGGAGTGTCAATAAAAACCATCTGGCCTTGGTCTCTGTTCACAATTCCGCGAACCTTGTTGCGGGTAGTCTGGGGAACATTTGAAACAATTGAGACTTTCTGTTCACAGAGAGCATTCAGCAATGTCGACTTACCTGCCGACGGCCGACCAACTATTGCTGTAAAACCTGATTTTTGCATGCCGCCCTTTCATCCTTACTCAATTCTTGCTATATTTAGATCGAGCGAATAACCACCAGCATACACGGAGCAACCCAGCATGAATAGGCGTAATTTTTCCCTTTTCTCTCGATTAGACGATGACGACGACGACGACCAGGACGAACAAGACCAGAAAGACGAGTCCGGTCAAATGTTAATGACAAAGATGCTCAAAACCCGGACTATACTTCTTTCGGGTGAGGTGAATAAATCTTTAGCCGAACGTGTGGTCAGGCAGCTGCTGCTGCTTGAAGACTCAGGCGACGAGCCCATTCGCGTACTCATTGACTCACCCGGAGGTGATGTTGATGCCGGGTACGCAATCTTTGATATGATGCGCTTTGTAAAACCCAAGATCTATGCCGTTGGCATGGGCTTGGTCGCAAGTGCTGGAGCATTAATTCTGCTTGCCGCGGACAAAGAGAACCGTATTGGGCTACCTAACTCACACTATCTTATTCACCAGCCCCTTTCTGGCATGCGTGGTGTGGCAACGGACATTGAGATTCACGCCCGGGAGATTGAAAAAACCCGTGCGCGCATCAACAAGCTCATTTCCGATGAAACTGGCCAACCCCTAGAGAAGGTAGAGAGGGACACCGACCGTGACTTCTGGATGGGCGCGCCGGAAGCGGTGGAGTATGGTCTTATCTCACGCGTGGTAAGCCAGCGTGTCGAGTTCGAGTAAGAGTAGTGTAGCTAGCGCCGGTTCCCAAGATGCCTTTGGCGGCTTTGCCGAGGGCGAACTGGGCCAGCATTACTCAATCCGCAATGGAAAGGTGCGGCAGGTTGTCGACCTCGATAACGAGTTGCTTATAGTCACCACAGATCGGATATCGGCCTTTGACCGCATACTCGGGTTAGTGCCCTTTAAGGGCGAAATGCTTTCACGCCTTTCGGAGTACTGGTTCTTGGCAACCTCGGACATTATTCCCAACCATTATCTCCAGAGTATTACTGGGCGAACTATGCTTGTACGCGCCTGCCAGCCGCTGCCGGTAGAGGTTGTGGTGCGTGGCTACCTCAGCGGTTCGGCCTGGCGTGACTATGCGGCTGGCAAACCTGTTTCCGGAATTCAACTTCCACCCGGGCTGCGGCAGGACCAGCGCTTGCCACAACCAATTCTCACCCCCTCTACCAAGGCCGAGCAAGGCCTCCACGATGCGCCGATAAGCTCAGCCGAGATTCTTAGGTCCGGGTTAGTCGCGCCCGATCTGTGGCGCCAGGTCGAGCAGGCCGCGCTCGAGCTCTTTGCGCGCGGAACGCTACGTGCAGGTGAGCGGGGGCTCGTTCTCGTGGACACCAAGTATGAGTTTGGCGTTGCCCCCGACGGCAGTCTCATGCTCATTGACGAGTTACACACCCCCGACTCATCCCGGTTCAGGCGCCTGGACGAGCAACCTCAGCCGTCTGAAGCGCAGCGGCCGCCCGGAGCTGTCTCGCTGGCGCCGAGCCCGGATCGCGATTCAGCGCAGCGGCTGGACAAAGAGTACCTCCGGGAATGGCTTATGCAGCAGGGCTGGAGCGGGGAGGGTGAGCCGCCGGACATTCCGCCTGCAGTACTTGCCGAAACCGCCGAACGCTACAAAAAAAGTTTCGCGCTGCTTCGTGGACAGGAATTTTTGCCAAATTCAACGACTCACGAAGCAGAACGCACGCAAATCCTGTCTTTCTTAGATAAGCGGGAGTCTTAACGCGTAGGGGCAAGAGCTTTTTTGCCTGTCGGCTCCCGCGTAGGGAGGTAGACCGTGGTGTGGAAGCTGTGTTCGGTGTGGACTGCTCCAGTGGTGGGGTTACTCGGCGTTGTGCTGCTGGTACTTGGGTGTTGTGCAGAACCGGTTGGGCTAAGTTCAGAGATACAGGAAGTAAGCATTCTTAGTTACAACGTTGAGAATCTCTTTGACGATGTCTCAGACGGTACAGAGTACCAAGGGTACGACCCGGAGCGTGATAACTGGACTACTGAGCTTTTTGAACGGAAGCTGGAGAACATTGCCGCCGTGATTGAGGCTGCGGTACCGGGTGGCCCGGATATAATGGGCCTACAGGAGATTGAGAACGGACATGCCTTGAGTCGACTCGTGGAGTCCCATCTCTCTCGCCTTGGTTATACCGAGTTGGTTATGGCCCCGGCACCCGATGCTGCCGTTCATGTTGCCTTAGTGAGTAGATTCCCGGTGACCTCGGTACGGTCGCATATGGTGTCGGCTCCGGATATTGGACCACGCCGGAGCATTCTTGAGGTTCGGCTGGACGCTGGCGGAACGCCATTAGTGGTGTTTGTGAATCACTGGAAAAGCAAGTTTGGTGGAGGCGGGGCACATACCGAGCCCGAGCGCATTAGCGCGGCAACGCTTTTGGCGCTTCGCATTCGCGAGATCTTAGATGCCGAGCCGACTCTGCCTATTGTGGTGTTGGGTGATCTAAATCTCAGCTATGACGAGTATCACCGAGTCGATGGAGCCTACCAAACCGCACTTATTCGGCTCTCGGACGACTATCCGCCGGACTACGGTACGAGCAGTATTTTTCTGACCGGGGACCTAAACCGGTCAGGCCCCACGGATCAAAAGCTGGTTTTGTACACTCCCTGGAAGGAAGGAAACTACCTTGGCAGTTATAGTTACCAAGGCTCCTGGGAGACAATTGATCATGTTCTGCTGGGCCCAAACTTCGGGAACGGACGAGGACTAGATTACGAGGAGTTTTCGGTGGTTGCCCCAAGTTTTGCCCTCAGTACTCGTGGGACACCGGAGAGGTGGGACACCGAGCGGAGGACAGGTTACTCGGATCACCTCCCGCTGCTTCTCCGGCTGAAGCACTATAA
>JAIVHN010000260.1 GCA_020201015.1 Spirochaeta sp.
GATTTCGTCTCGGGGGCTCGCGAGTTTGCTCAAGATCCAACAGTTACACTGTATCTGTCTGGGCTTGGTGGTGACGACTGGTCTTACACGTGGCCGGACTCCAGCACAAACGTGAGCTATATCAAAGACGGCGACATGATTCATATTGGAAAAATTGATATTCAAGCCGTGCACACTCCAGGGCATACGCCCGAGCACATGAGTTATCTAATTACCGACACCGGAGGCGGAGCCGATGAGCCCATTGCAATTGCCACCGGTGATTTTCTTTTTGTTGGAGCGGTTGGTCGTCCAGACTTGCTTGAGTCTGCGGCTGGCGTAGAAGGGGTCATGGAGCCCTCGGCACGAACACTGCAGGAATCTCTTTCGAAAACGCTACCGAGTCTGCCTGACTTCATTCAGGTTCTGCCCGGCCATGGCGCAGGCAGCGCATGCGGGAAAGCTCTTGGTGCGGTACCAAACTCAACCATTGGCTATGAACGGCGCTTTAACTCTTCATTCAAACAAGCAGTGAGCGACGCCCAAGGCTTTGTCAAAGAGATCCTCGCGGGTCAGCCTGATCCGCCGCTCTACTTTGCACGCATGAAAACTGTCAATCGTGACGGCATTCACGTAACCGGCGGCGCTCCGGAACCACGCAAGATGAAGGCTGGTGAGTTTCTTGCCGAGGCAGCCAAAGCGGAGACACGTGTACTCGACACACGCCGCAAACGCTCGGACTTTATCAAAAAGCACCTGGAGGGCAGTATTTTTGCAGCAATTTCCAGTAGCAACCTCCCAAACGCGGCAGGCTCAATGCTTGAGCCGGATGAGCCTATTCTGTTAATCCTTGACTCAGAGTCCGACTATGAGCAGGCTCGGCGGTTGCTGTATCGCATTGGGCTTGATAACCAGGTCGGGTGGATTACTTTTACTGAGTTGGCGGCAGAGGCCGGTGACCGCCTTATAGAACTGCCGAGCGTTAACTTTGAGAGCTTTGATCCGTCCTCGGATGTGGAAGGCTCTGCAGAACTTCTTGACGTGCGCGACACCGGCGAGTTTAGTGACGGACATGTGCCAGACGCCACGTTGCAGCCCTACTCTCGCATGCGCTCTAGAATGCAGGAGCTTCCCGCGGACAAGCGTTACTACATCTACTGTAACTCGGGAAGACGCGCAACTATTGCCGCTTCATATATGCGCAATCTGGGTTACGACGTTGTCCTTGTTGACGGACTGTTTGAAAACTACAAGAATCCAGTTACTGCGTAGGCCCGTGTGAACCGGAAACGGGTATGGACTTAACTCAGTAAGCGCGGAGGCAGCTTCATGAATCTACTACCGGCAATTATCTTTGGCTCCTTCGTTGGGCTTTCATTAGGCTTAACCGGGGGCGGCGGCTCCATTCTCGCGGTGCCCTTGTTGATTTACGGGCTGGGGATGGATGTACGCACCGCGGTCGCCGTTTCCCTCGTGGTCGTAGGCCTCACCGCGCTTTTTGGCGCGGTGCTGCAGGCGCGCTCCGGACAGGTGCTGTGGGGTGCAGGCCTGTTTCTGGGCATCGGCGGTATAGTATTTGCGCCGCTGGGAGCACGGATTGGGGTCATGCTGCCGGACGATGTAACAATTGCGCTGTTTGCGGTCATTATGATTGTTGTGGGTGGACAGATGGTGCTCGGCAGCATGGCCACCGAGGTGCCAACCGGCCGCTTTGCCTGTCCGAGTGATGAAGGGGGAAAGCCGTTGCCGACGCTCAAGTGCCGCGTGCGGCTCCTCACGGCTGGCGCGCTTACCGGTGTGTTATCCGGTACCTTTGGCGTTGGTGGTGGCTTCCTTCTTGTTCCAGCCCTTCTCTTGGTAACCAATATTCGCATTGAGCAAGCTCTTGCAACCTCACTGGTAGCCATTGCACTCACCGCAGCCTCTGGTTTCACCGCCAATGTGGCGGGAGCAGCCGGAGCGCCAGTTGCGGTCACACTGGTTTTTGCAGGTGGCAGTGCGGTAGGCATGAGCATTGGGGCCAAGGTGAAAGGCCGCCTCTCCCCCCGGCTCCTACGACGGCTCTTTGCAGTTATCGTGGTCGGCTTGGGTGTCTACATGGTTATTCGCACCATCTTGGGGTAAGGCTATGACGCACCGGGTGCTTGTGTTCTTTTCTGCACTGCTGCTGTGCACCCTCGCACCCACATATCTGGAAGCCCAGATAGTCTTTGAGTCCGAGGTTCAACGCGTGGTCGACGGCGACACCGTTGTGCTTCAGGTTGGCGATGTCCGCTACCGAGGACGGCTCCACGGAATTGATGCTCCAGAGTCGAATCAGCCATGGGGAGGGGAAGCAACCGCACTCCTACGTGACCTGCTGAGTTCAGGCCTGGTAACGGTAGAGGTTCCGGATATAGATCGTTACGGACGGCTCATTGTTCGTCTGTACCGGGACGAGCTTTTCATCAATGAGGAACTTGTTGCGCGTGGTGCGGCCTGGCGATATCCGGAGTTTGACGTGGACAACGAGTTTGGCCGAGCCGAGCTATTAGCTCGGGCCGAGGGCCGCGGCCTGTGGGGAGCAAGCGCTGGCAGCTCCGGCGAGGAACCCGTAGCTCCTTGGGAGTGGCGGCGGCGCTGAACCCTTTCATGGGCTCCCCACAACGCGACCACATGAACCGTTAGAATTCTGTGAGTTCACGAATTTTGCTTTCCGTAAGATCGTATTCTTCGCTACACTTGCAGTACAAGGAGAACCAAAGAATGAGCACTTCAACACGAGTTCTGGCAATTTGCATTCATAACAGTGCTCGCAGCCAGATGACCGAGGAGTACCTTCGCCGATTTGGAGGAGATGCGCTTGAGGTTATGAGCGCCGGAATCGAACCTGGCAGCGTTAACCCAGTCGTTGTAGAACTTCTAAAAGAAGATGGGATCGATATTTCCGCCAAAGCTACTCGCAGTGTCTTTGATCTCCATAAAGCAGGCGAGCGCTTTGACTACGTGATTGCAGTCTGCGACAAAGAAGCTGCCGAACGTTGTCCAATCTTTCCGGCGGAAAAAGAGCGCCTGCATTGGCCCTTTCCCGATCCGTCCAAAGCAGAAGGCACCATGGCAGAAAAACTGGAATACGTGCGTCCCATCCGCGACGAGATCAAAACGAAAGTACAGGAGTTTGTTCGCTCCCACCTCGACGGCTGAGAGCCTCGACAGCTGAGAGCCTGAGCAGCACAACATCTTGACGGCGGAAAACCTTAAGCGTGCTTAGCAGCAAACCGCAAACGGGTGGAGCGGCGGCTCAGCCGGGTACAGCCAGGACGGGCGCCCGGCTGAAGCGTGCCAAGCCCCAAGAGCTGCCGCACACGCAGCAATAGCGTGATCACTCGGCACGCCAGCCGCGTTCTCGGCCGCAGTCGCGGTCTCGCCTGCAACCTCCAGCAATGTGCTGCCGCCCGCGCCTATATCCAAGGTGCCCTCGGCCGCAAACCAGTCACACAAACGCAGCCGCGCGGCCATCTCGCGCTTCAACTCGCGCACATCTTCAGGCAGTGCGCCACGCAAGGCCATAACCCCGCCCGGATGAACCTCGTAGATCACCAATTCAACCCCCGGCAACGCAGAAGCCCAGGTCGACAAAAGACGCGCCACCGCGACTCCGCGGAGCGTCAGGTAGGCCATGCGCGTCATGGTTGGCGCCATCACGGTCGCGGGCTTGAGCCCAGCTGCGGACAGCCGCTTCCGCAGGGCCGCATCGGCCGGGCGGTCGCCGCCTCCGGGGTTATAGGAAAGAGGTGCATCAAGACCCACAACAAGCTTCCGAACATCTTTGGTGACCGAGCCTCTCCCAGCCTTCAAGCCACCCCCAGCGGCCGCCTCACACACGCGCAAGATATCTAAATCACCAATTCCGTGGTACACATGCACCAGGGGCATTCCTATTCCGGAAGGCCGCCCCGCTTCACCGCCAAGTTCATTGCCGCCTTCAGCACGAAACAGAGTCAATACCGTGTCGGCGGTATTGCTTGGCCCTGACAGATCAATTCCAACAACTAAAATGCTCATGAGTGTCCGAGCTTACACTGAACTGCAGCTGCAAGCAACGTGGGCATATGGTATAGTACACGCGGCATGGAGCACGCAGCATTTCCCCTCCTCAGCGCAAAAGTCCACGTTCCCCCGTTACCGGAGATCTACCTTCCGCTGCCTCGAATTGAACAGTTATTCCTACCGAACAGGTCTGTGGAGCCGGATCGTCCTGTACCTCAGGACCATGAGTTCCGGTCCCTCATGTACCTTTCGGCTCCGCCTGGCTACGGCAAGTCAACCTGTCTTGCCCGGCTCGCCGAGCAATGCGGCATAACTCATGCCTGGATATCAGTAGATGCCCTCGATATCGACCTTAGGCGCGCTTCACTTTATCTGCATGAGGCTTTGCGCGTCGCCGGGCTTCCGGACCCCGTTCCTGCCAGCGACAGCGCTGCTCCCAATCAACCCAACTCGGACGAGCTGCTGCTAGC
>JAIVHN010000091.1 GCA_020201015.1 Spirochaeta sp.
CCCATTTCAAGCTCTTCAAGTTCTTCGAACTCGCTGAGGTCCTCGGCCTCGGCCTCACCCCCAATGGCGACAATGTCTCGCTCAATTTCCTTAATTAAATTTGAGTTCCGCACCGCCTCGACCAGTGGGTTGTCGGCAACAATGGTGCGCACCGCACTCTCAATAACGTCGTCAAGACGAGCATATCCGGACTGCAGCGTTGTGACTGACTCATAAAAGCGGGAAGGATCCGACACCTTCCAACGTGCGGTCGTATCAATCCAGATAAACTGGCCTTCCGAAGTAGGAATGCGGCGTGGTTCTCCGTCCCAGCTGAGCAAGCGGCGGGGATAGCGGACGACGTTGTCTATGACCGGCATCTTGAACTTAAGCCCTGCGGTGGTCTCGGTAGTGACGATCTCACCAAAACGGGTTACAACTGCCTGCTCCCCCTCGTCAATGACGTAGAGCGGCCCTAACATAAAAAATACAACGGCAAGGACAACAACTACGGTCCCAACACTTATGAGTTTTCGCATCACTGTGAACCTCCTTGCAGATTCAAGAGCGGCAGGAAGTTTTCAAGTTCACGGTCGATAAGTAAGGTACCATCCTCATCCGCAAAGAGGTCTTCCATCATTTCAATGTAGAGCCGTGTGCGCGTCGTTGCCGGTGCACCGGCATACTCTCCTAACACAGCCTCAAACCGGGCAGCGTCACCCCTTGAGCGGTTGACTCGCTCGGTGGCGTATCCGCCAGCTTCTTGAACCAAACGCTGAGCCTGCCCACGGGTTCGGGGAATCTCGCGGTTGTACTGCTCACGGCCCTCGTTGATCAGCCGGTTCATGTCCTGCACAGCGCGGTTGACGTCTTCAAATGCGTCCTGCACACGGCCAGCGGGAGGGACAATATTCTGCAGCCGAACCTGCATAATTCGCACGCCAAGATCGTAACCATTTAAGATATTGTTGGTCCTCTCAAGTGCCTGAACCTCAATTTGGCTACGTTCACTTCCTATGACGTCCAAAATTGCTCGGTCACCCACAAGTTCGTTTACCACGGACTGGGAGATGTCACGGATTGTCTTGGTTTGGTCCTGCACCTCAAATAGCCACTTTACCGGATCATCTATGCGAAACTGAATGATCCACTCAACATCAACAATGTTTAGGTCACCAGTCAGCATTATGGACTCTTCCGGGTAGTCGCGGTCTTCCCGCTGCGTTTGTACACCCGGTACTGAGGTGCGAAAGCCAAAACTGGCATTCTGCAGCACCTGGGTAGGTACGTTAGATGCGGTCTCGATACCAAACGGCAGCTTAAACTGCAGGCCTGGCCCCACGGTACGATTATACTTACCAAGCAGCAGCACAACGCTCTGCTCGGTTTGATCAACAACAAAAACACTGGTCGTAGCGACACCGATAACAGCAATTCCAATCAGAGCTAACAGTATGAGTTTAGGTTTGATTGTGAACGGCAGCTTCGGCGGCGTCACATTTCGTTCAGACATTCCGCCTCCTTATAGAACTCAGACTATAGCCTACTTCCTCGCTCGCCGGACGTCAAGCGTTACGATTCAGGGAATTGGTAGAAGGGTGCGGCTCATCTTGACAGTTGATTTGCCCAATCCTATAGTGAGGCGTTATGAATAAACGCCGCTTAATTACCTCTGCACTACCGTACGTCAACAATATTCCCCATCTCGGGAATCTCATTCAGGTCCTCTCGGCCGACGTATTTGCCCGTTTTTGTCGGTTGCGGGGCTACGAGACCCTCTATGTCTGTGGTACCGACGAGTATGGCACGGCAACCGAGACACGCGCGCGCGAGGAGGGTATAACGCCACAAGAGCTGTGTACCAGGTATTTTGAGGTGCATGATGAGATTTACCGGTGGTTTCAGATCTCATTCGACAAGTTTGGTCGCACATCTACGCCTGAGCACACCCGGATCACTCAGGATATTTTCCTCAAGCTCCACAAAAATGGGTACATCACCTCTCATACCATTGAGCAGTTGTACTCCGAGGCTTCGGACATGTTTCTTGCAGACCGCTACATCCGCGGCACCTGTCCACATTGTGGTTATGAAGATGCACGCGGTGATCAGTGCGAGCACTGTGGCAAGTTGCTTGATCCGGCCGACCTCATCAATCCCCGCAGCCTGGTTGATAACTCGACTCCGGTCATGCGGGAGACCGAACATTTATACATCGACCTGCCGAAAATTTTGCCGGTCTTACAGGAGTGGATGAAGGATGCGGCTGACCGTGCTGGCTGGTCGCGCAACGCTATGCAAATGACCAATGCCTGGATTCGTGACGGGCTTAAGGAGCGGGGCATTACGCGAGACCTTAAATGGGGTATTCCGGTACCGCTGGAGGGGTATGAGACCAAGGTGTTCTACGTGTGGTTTGACGCACCTATAGGATATATCTCAATTACAGCAACGCTACGCGACGACTGGGAGAGTTGGTGGAAGAACCCGGAGAACGTCGAACTGTTCCAGTTTATTGGTAAAGACAACATCCCATTTCACACCGTGATTTTCCCCTGTTCTTTGCTCGGTAGCGGCGACAACTGGACTATGCTGCACCACATGTCGGCTACAGAGTATTTGAACTATGAAAGTGGGCAGTTTTCTAAGAGCCGCGGTGTAGGGGTTTTTGGGAACGATGCGCGGGATACAGGAATTCCTGCCGATGTTTGGCGGTTCTACCTTTTTTATAATAGGCCCGAGTCCTCGGATTTCACTTTTACCTGGAAAGACTTTCAAGAGAAGACCAACGGCGAACTTATAGGCAACCTGGGAAATTTGGTAAACCGCACGCTGACCTTCATCACGAGGTTTTATGAAGGCAGAGTGCTACCGGCGGCAATCACCGACGAGTTCTGGAGGCCTATAGGCGCGGCGCAGGCCGAGATCACTACTCAGCTTGAAAATGCGCATCTACGTGATGCCTTTCGAAAGATTTTTGAGTTGTCCAGTTACGGCAACCGAACTTTTCAGGCCGCCGAACCCTGGAAAACCCGCGACACCGATGTTGTGGGTACGCATCAACTGCTTTCCAATCTGGTGCACCTCATCAGAGATCTTGCTATTCTTTGTTCGCCATATATTCCTGCCACCTCGGAGCGCATTTGCGGTTTCCTGGGAATAGATCTGCCGGACTGGAAGGCTTTAGGGAGTGCTGAAGGCATAACCCACGTAGATAGCGCTGCTATTCTTTTTGAGAAGTTGGAGGATGAACGCATTAGTGAACTACAAGCCCGATTTAGTGGAACACAGGCCGAGCGAGCCGCACGAGACTCTGCTGCGGCTGCCGCGGCCGGAGAGCCTGCAGCCGGAGAGGCCGTTTCTGCCGCGGAGGCCGCTCCCGCCGCCGCTCCCGCCGACGCCAACGCGGCTAAGGCCGGGGCGGCCGCGCCTCCCGAGCTTCCGCTTGATGAGCGCTTTCATGCCCGAGTAGATCTTCGGGCGGCGCGCATTATCCAGGTGGAGCGGCATCCGGAAGCCGACAAACTCTACATTGAGAGCATAGATGTAGGTGAGGAAGAGCCGCGCCAGATAGTCAGCGGCTTGGTTCCTCACTATAGCGAGGATGAACTCCTCGGTAAAACCATAGTCCTGGTCTCAAATCTCAAGCCAGCTAAGCTTCGGGGTGAAAAAAGCCAGGGTATGCTGCTGGCGGCCTCCGCCAAGAATGCTGATGGCGAAGAAACTGTTGAGGTGCTGTTTCTTGACGACCTGGGCGATGTAGTCCCAGGTAGTGCAGTTCGGCTTGAGGGTTTGCCAGAGCCCGAGTCTTTCCCGTCCAAGCTCAAAGTAGAAGACTTCTTCAGCATGCCTATACGTGTCGAGGGGAACCAAGTCATGGTTGGCGGGCGCCCTTTGCTCTGTAATGGAAAGGCGGTGCGCACCGAGACGGTTGCCTCCGGCAATGTTGGGTAAAGCGGAGCACCGGCACCCGGACGCATCGAGCTTTCTGCAAAGCCAGGTATGGGCGCAGTTTAAGTCGGAGTTCGGCTGGCGGCCACACACGCTGGTCTATGAAACCGAGCAGGGCACCGCTACGGTCTCGGCATTGTCGCGTAAAGCAGGGCCGGGAGCCCGGCTTGCATACGTGCCGCACGGGGCTCCTTTTGCCTCAGCGTCGATGTTGGCCGAGTTCAGCCGTGATGCGCTGTCCGGGCCAGCCGGGTCGCTACGGGAATGTGCATTCCTGC
The DNA here is from genome assembly GCA_020201015.1 of Spirochaeta sp. Classification (GTDB taxonomy): domain Bacteria; phylum Spirochaetota; class Spirochaetia; order DSM-27196; family SLAA01; genus SLAA01. Next base: position 4,209 of record JAIVHN010000091.1, read on the forward strand.
GGTGGGATCTCCCCTGGGAGGCTACCGCCACCCTACGCGAGGAGTTGAAAGAGGCGGGGTTTACAGCGGCACAGGTTGATATTCAGCCACCAAACACGGTCATCCTTGATCTCAGTAAGTCTGCCGACATGGTGCTTGCAGAGATGAAGAGTAAAACTCGCTACAACATTCGTCTTGCTGCGCGTAAGGGAGTTGTTGTGGAGAGTGAGGGCGTGTCCGCTTTG
>JAIVHN010000003.1 GCA_020201015.1 Spirochaeta sp.
TGTCAAAGTGCGTGTCTATTAGTGTGTACATTAATAGCTCGGTGACCATAGCGGAGGGGCCCCACCCGTTCCCATTCCGAACACGGAAGTTAAGCCCTCCAGCGCCGATGGTACTGCCCTTCGTGGGTGGGAGAGTAGGTCGTTGCCGGGCTTTTTTTGCGCCCTCAGCTTTTTCCGCACATTTACCTACCCCAACCTACACGTAGAATTCGTATGATGATACAGTAATTGAACATGGAGGCGCGTTATGAACACTCGGACGCCACACGCAAATTTGTCGCAGCACACAGGGATGCTTCCTGGGCTGCGTGAGCTGCAACTTCTGAGTCGAGTAGCCCGAGCCCAGGAACCGGCAGATCTTAAGATCATTAATGCGCGGATCGTAAATGTGGTTACCCAGGAAGAGATTCGGGGGTCAGTCGCGGTGGCAGGTCGCCTAATTGTGGCGGTGGGGCCCGCCGCGGATACCATTGCGGCTCGTGAGGTGCTGGACGCCGAAGGGCGCCACGTAGTTCCTGGGCTCATAGACGGACATCTGCACATTGAGTCCTCACTTGTTACACCGGCTGCCTACGCCGATGCGGTCGTGCCGCGCGGAGTTACGGCTGTTGTTTGGGATCCGCACGAGATTGCGAATGTCTGCGGACGCGCAGGCATCGACTGGGTTCTTAGCTCGGTACAGGGGTTGCCGCTTACCGTCATGGTTACCGTCCCGAGCTGCGTGCCTTCAACGAGGCTCGAGACCAGTGGGGCCGATATCTCGGTGGCCGAAATAGACGAGCTACTGCAACAGGAACGCGTTGTAGGCGTAGCCGAGATCATGAGCTTTCCAGACGTGATAGCGGGCACCGACGAAGCCTTATCCAAGGTGCTATCTGCAGCGCGTTCGCGTAAAGCTGCCGACGGCCACGCGCCAGGTATCTCCGGTTTAGATGTTGCCGCATATCATGGTGCAGGGGTAGGGAGCGACCACGAGTGTACGACCTATGAAGAAGGACTTGAAAAACTCCGTGCGGGCGCCTTTCTCATGATTCGTGAGGGGTCCACAACACGTGATCTGAAGGCACTGCTGCCGCTTCTGACTCCGGAGCATGCAGACCGAATTGGTTTTGTAACAGATGACCGGCTCCCGGAGGACCTGCTGAGCGAGGGTGGGGTTGATTGTTTAGTGCGCATGGCGATAGCCGCCGGAGTCGAACCGGCCCTTGCAGTGCGTGCTGCAACCTGGAACACGGCGCGGTATTTTGGGTTGCAACGCCGTGGTGCTGTGGCTCCAGGGTACTTTGCAGATATCGTGGTGTTGGAGGACCTATCGAGCTTCCGTGCCGGAGAGGTGTTCGTCGCTGGCAAACGGGTGGCAGACAAGGGTAGTGTTATAGAGCCGGTAACAGCACCGGTGGTAAATGCCCAGGCGGTGCGGTCTACTGTCAAGGTGAAAGGAATCAAGCCCGAGGCGCTGCGTATTCCGTATCCTGAATCCGCACACGAGGCGCGGGTCATCGTTCCCATTGCTAATCAGATTCTAACTCATGAGAGGCGCATTCAACCGTTGCACATCAACGGCGAGGTGTTGCCGGATCCGAGCTCCGACATCGCCAAGATTTTCTGCGTCGAGCGACATGGCAGAAACGGAAATGTAGCTGCAGCCTTGGTGGCTGAGTTCGGGCTCCGACGTGGTGCTCTTGCAATCTCGGTTGCGCATGATCATCACAACATCATCGGAGTGGGAATATCCGACGAAGATATTCTGACGGCGGTAGCCCGACTATCCGAATTAGAGGGCGGCTTAGTGGCGGTAGAGTCGGGACAAGTCCTTGCAGAGCTGTCTTTGCCCATTGCGGGTTTGCTCAGTGAACTCAGCCTTGAAACTGTGCGTGATAAAATGCGCGAACTTGATGGCGCGGCGGCAAGTCTGGGAGTCACCATGCCTGCACCTTTTATGGCGCTGAGCTTTCTGGGTCTGCCGGTGATCCCGAGTCTTAAGTTGACTGATCACGGTCTCGTAGATGTAAGCGCAGGCAGAATTGTTCCGGTTGCCGTTGAGCGTGAGGCGTGAGGTACGTGCCCACACTTATCCGTGCTATGGTCATGCACACCCCGGCGAACCCCTTTCAATCCGACGATGCATTTGAGGCATTCGCCGATGGAGCTGTGGTTTTTGAGGGTAACGTAATTTTGGCTTGTGGGGCTTACGACAACGTACGTCGGGCGTATCCACAGGCCGAGCTGCTCGATGAACGGGGTGCGTATCTCTTGCCTGGTTTTGTCGATACGCACGTTCACTTTCCGCAACTCACAGTTATCGGTGCTATGGGCCTGCAGTTGCTGGAGTGGCTCAAGCAGCGCACTCTTCCGGCCGAGGCGGCATTGAGCAGCGTTCCGGCGGCGGAGGCAGCCGCCGAGGTTTTTTTAGAGCGCTTAGCAGCAAACGGTACGACCACCGCTATGGTATTTGGCAGCCACCTTTTTGACGCTCAGGATGCATTTTTTCGAAAGGCTTCGAGTTCTGGGTTACGGATCACCTCGGGACTGGTTTTAGGCGATAGAAATCTGATCGCTGAGCTGGAAACAAGCGTAGAGCGAGCCCGCGAGGAAAGTGAGGCGCTGATCTCTTTGTACCATGGGCTCGGCCAGCTTCGGTATGCGGTTACCCCACGGTTCTCTATTGCTTGTAGTGTTCCATTGCTAAACGCGTGTGGAGAACTCCTGAACAGTTCGTCTGACCTGTACTTTCAGACCCATATAAATGAGAATACCGAGGAAGTGGCTCTTGCACAGCGTTTGTTTCCTGAAAGCCGTGACTACTTCGGTACCTATGAAGCGCACGGTCTGGCCAGCAAACGCTCGGTTTTTGCCCACAACCTCCACGTCTCCGACTCAGAACTAACACGCATGGGTGCGTGTGGATGCTCGGTTGCCCACTGCCCTTCCTCTAACGCCTTCCTCGGGAGCGGTGGTTTTTCTATGACTCGACACTTACAGCATGACGTGCGTTTTGGACTTGGGTGCGACGTTGGTGCTGGCGCGGGTTTTAGCCTGCTCAATGAGTCGCTGCGGGCTTACGAAACGCAGATGCTGCGAGAGGACGGATATCGTTTGAGTCCGAAACACCTTTTGTATCTATCTGGGGCCGCAGGCGCCAAGGTCATGGGATTGGCGGATCGTATTGGTGATTTCTCGCCTGGGAAAGAGGCCGACTTTGTGTTGATTAGACCACCGCATGATTCTACGCTCAGAGCGGTGCTGAATGGAGTCCTCGAGAGGACTAACTGCTGCGAGGCCGCACTTGGTGTGCTTTTCACCCTGGCGCGTGAGGAGAGTGTCGCAGCGACCTACGTTTCCGGTAGACGCATCTACGGCCATAACCAGAACTAACGCATTCCTCCAACCGTGAGGTTATGAATAGTCTGACGCAGCTCTTGTATTTCCTGTTTCTGTGCAGCCATCACCTCGAGAAGCTCTTCCGGTTTTAAATCAGCCGTTTCACTCGTCGCTTCAGGGTCACCGTCCGACTCCAGCTCAATTCCCGCTAACTCGAACGAGTCTTCATATATCTCAAGGTCTAGCGGCATGTGCGGGAATTCCGGCGAGTGCACCAGTTTCTGTGCGAGGCGGTCCAGCTGCATGCCAGCGGTGCAGGAGGCGGCACCCGTTATGAAAGGACGCTGCTCCATAACAGCCTGATTAATCTCGGGTTCATAGTAAACTGCGCCGAGACATGCAAGCTCAACGTCCAAGTTCTTTCGGCTCAAGTCTCGCAAGCTACGAGCAATAGATAAATCTTGGTGCGAGCGCGCCATGTTTAGAATGAGATGGGGTTTAAATGCCTGGAGAAAGTCCTCCACGTCGGTTCCGATGTTCTTGCCAAGTTTCTTAATTCGGGAGACAATCTCGGTCATGGGCGGTGTGCTGTTAGCTGTGGTTTCTGCGTGCAGCTTTTTTAGGTACTCAGAGACTTTCCTATTCGAACCAGCACTACGATGGACATGACGAAAAACGGCGTTCTTCAAGAACGCGTAGGAATTGAGTATCGCAGGTGCCTGGGGAGTAGAGACAATAATTCCTGAATTGGAGGCCAAGAAGAAATCAATAACGTTCTGGTGTGTCCCTGAGCCAAGATCAAGGAGAATGAAGTCAACATCGAGCTTAGAGAGTGCAGATATCAGTCCACGCTTTTGACCGTAGCTTATGTTGGCAGATCCTTCAACCAAAACGTCGCCTGCAATAAAACGCAGGTTTTCATGTTCGGTCGTTTGAAGGATGTCGTCCATTTTTATGTCTTTGGAGGCAAGGTAGTTGCCAATGCCTATCTTGTTGTTCTTGCGGCCAAGATAAGTATGGAGGTTTGAACCGCCAAGATCCAGATCGACAAGTACGGTTCGTTTTCCGTAAGAGCCAAGTAGAATCCCAAGCGACGCGGCCGTTACCGACTTGCCTACACCGCCTTTTCCTCCGGCAATAGGTAAAATCTTGGTTCGAAGTTGTTCAGAATGGATCATATCGTGTCCTTATTGCTATTTGTGCTGAAATCTGTTGCTATTGTAGCATTATTTCATAGTATTCATCAAAGAAGGGGATGAAATGGAAGATTACGGCCGACGGCCGGAACGCAGGGTGTTTCATGTTGACTCCGAGTGTTACGTGGTTTACGTCGGAAAAACGCCCTCCGACTACCGGCCTTTTGTGCGAATAGGTAACTCAAAAGAGCTTCCGGAGAATGTGAAATCGCTTATCAACTCTATTGTTGTGAGTGATGCCTTCCCCGGTAGCCCACTAGTGGAGCAGCACAACCTTGATCTCCGCCGTTCCTCCGACTTTCGGTATGTTGGCGACCCCAGGACTGTAGACCGATTCAAAAGTTTCTTGCAACACCGCGAAATTCCTGCAGAAGGATATCAAACGGTCGCCGATGAGTCTCCCGACGATTCCGGCGCGTACGTATATTTTTACGAAGATGCAAATATTCGGCTTAAAATGGATCACCGTGCTGTTTTCGACCTTGCTAAGCGCGCCAAAGAAGATCTGCATTATAGCGAACGCGTGGAGCAGATGTCACACGCTTTGCGCCGCGATCCTGTTCGCACCGGGCCGGATTCTCTTCAGGGCCTTGGATGCGTAGTTGCCGGTGGTGAGGTTTACCTTTTCCAGAATGGAGCTACAGCTGCGGTCGGGCTTCATAGCGAGTATTACCGTGATCTGGCTTTGGCGGGGGTTGATCCGGACACGCTACACTTGGTCATTACCGAGGAACCTGGCGAAGGACTGGTAAGGCTCTTTAAACGAGCCGCTCGCACATCAAAGTCTATCCTGGTCGCTGGGACTAATGGAGACGACCTGCGTAATCTGATTGACCTGTTTACCGCAGCAAAGCCTCATGTGCTTAAGGCCGACATTGCCACGGCCCCGGTTGGGAAGTGGCTGAAGGCCGGTGACTTTCGGCTCAGACGGGGCGCTGGCGAAGATGAGGAAGACGTCGGTATTGAGTATGGCGGCGTCCGACTGTCGCTGTTCCCAGCTACTGCCGCACCAAGCTCCACAAGCAAGATAGTTGGTGCCGCAGTGAATAGAGCTCGTCGGGCCCTAATTGTCTCCCGTCATGGAAACAATGTTGAGATCCCGTTGCGTGAAGGTGTTCCTTATCGAATGCAATCCGGTATTCCCGATATGCAGGAGCTTCTTGAAGCATCGCTCAATTTTACTCAGTTTGCAGAATCTGGGCTTATGACAGAAAGCGAGAGGCAGGGGCTAACGCTTTTGCGTGAAGCTTTTGATGTTGTAGGGGAAGCCTCCGAGTTTAAAAAGGCTTTTGCTGAGTTGCCTGCCGGGCTGATGTCTCCACGAAACGATCCGCAGTCGCTTTTCTCCTTGTACCTAAAGAACGCGGTGGTTGCAGCGGGCGCAGGAATAGACTCTGGAGCTCACGTGGCGTCGTATCGGAAACTTAGTGAACTCTTGAATGAACGGGTTGCTGCTGCGCCGGAGCTGGCCCCCGAGATGAGACACTCGGTGACCGTGTACCTTGATGCTAAGCGAGCTTACAGCGTAATTATTCCTCATCCGGCATTGAGTCGTGGTAGTGTGGCGCAAACCATTGCCGCACGTCGCCGTGTCCGTGCAGTTGAGAGCCAAGCCGAACGTGACTCCGTCTCCGAACGCTCGCGTTTGAATCGACTTATCGAAGAACTGGATACAGAGAAGGCGCGTCGAAAGCGCCCCAAATCTGAGGTCCAGTCGGCGCCGGAAGCGTCTGCCAAAGGAATGACGCTTCGTGAGCAAGCGGCCGCCCGCGCCGCTGCGCGAGAAAAAGAGGTCGAGAAAACCACCGACAAAAAAGACGTTGATGCAAAAAAGCAGCGAAGTGGGGTGGAAACGACAAAAAGCTCTACCGCAGACAGCACTACGGTCGGGGTGCTCGCAGAAGCAGATAAACGCCGAACTTCGGTATCCGGTAAGGCCAGCGAAAAGGACTCGAAAACCAAGGCTTCGGCCTTTGCGGTCAGCGTCGGTAGCACATCAAGGCAAACCTCACGCTCGCTGCGCGGGCCGGGAATAGCCGCCGCTGTAGTTGCTGGGATTCTCGTCCTGCTGCTTCTTGCCTTTTTCCTGCGTGTTCCACTTCCGGGGCCGCTGGAGAGGATCGCGGACGGCGTTCGTGGTGACTCACCGACACCCACTCCTCTGGATACCGATGCTCCTGCGCCAATGGATCCAGATAGTACTGACCCGGCGGTTATGCCTGAAACGCGCGTGAGAGACGGTGAGGATTCCGCCGTGAGTGATGACGCAGATCCAACGGATGGTGATGCTGCAGGTGACGGTGACCGGGGAGTCGACCCCACGACGGGTGCAGATGACTCGGCAGTTGATACCACGACGGATGCTGTCGCGGAGGGAATTGAGTCGCACGGCCTAACTGCAACTATTAACGATATTATCGTATGGACGAATGCGATTGCGGCCGAAAATGGCTATAGGAGTCTTGGCCAGCCTAAAGGGGAAGTTGCAGGTCTGGGTCCGGACCCAGATTGGATTTTTCCCGGGAGTAACTTTGTTCTCCCTGATGGTGATGTGCACGTTGTCGAGCCGGGAGATACTTTATGGGGGATTGCCACCGATTACATAGAGCATCAAGTCGCCGTTGACTTCGCCGAGTATTTGCGGTTAACTTCACGCTATCAGAGCGAGGAGGTTGACGAAGTCTCTCGCGAACGGATCATACGGGAACTTAGTGAGCTTCAGCGCCAATCACCCAGTGAGCGGTTTCGTGCGTTTATTCAAGAGCAATTTCGTGAATTAGAGGTATGATTCTCAAAAGTAGAGCAGAAAGACATAGGTTGAAGACGCATTGACTGACGGTATTTCAGCCATGTGTTATAATTGTTGAAGAATTCTGGGAAAGACCGGAAAATTAAGGAAGGAGTTTGGTATGTCAGATTTACCGAGAAGTCCAAATGTATTTCATCCACGTAAGCCGTCCGCGGTTGGTTCACGCAACAGTCTCGCGCAAGAAGGCCGGAATCAGAAGGCGGAGTATCAGCAGCTCATCAACGAAGAAGTCGAGAATATTTTAGAGGATTTCTCAGTCAAGCTACCGACAGAAGTCCTTGAAAATCTCGAAATCATGGGTGGGTTGAAGGAAAAGTTGTATAACTACTTCAATCAGAACTACCAGAACATGTTCAACCGCTACATGGTTACCACTGAAGATGAGATGGTCAAGAAGATCCGAAACTTCGTGGACAAGGAAGAGAATCGTGTCCTCGCTCGGTATACACCGAAAGAGATTTCGGAAATGCTTGACCAGATTGCGGGTGCAGACAAGTTCAACACTGGTGAGATTGAGAAGTCCATTGTTAACATGTATGGCCACCTCCAGGGACATATACAGCGTGGACTGAATGACCTCGAGAATGACACCAACTCATTGCTGCGACAGAAGACCGATGTTGGTGCATTTATTCGTGGCGAGAACGCTTACTCCATTGTTAAATGTGCATTCAAGGATAATGCTACAAAACCAAAAACAGTTTCGGACGTTAAACTGTCGGTGAATATCCTCGACTCTGAGCTCATTAGCCCAATCTTCCAGTATCAAGCTACAGTCGAGTACCTTATTAAAGACCAGATAGCCCGTACTATCACCAACCTGATTGACCGAGAACTCGAGCAGTTCCAGGAAGAGCTCGTTGATGAAGGTAAAGAAGAACTGTCAGACAGTGAGATCATCTTTGAGAAGATGAAACGTGTGCCCAACTACACCGACGATGACAGCGAGGACGAAGGTTCAAAGCGATACACGTTCCTTGCTAAAAACCTGCTCGAAAAGATTGAAGGGCTACGCGCCGAGATTGACCCGGCTGAGTTCGATCCGCTGAATATTCGAGAGAACCTGAAGAAGATTATTGATATGGAGAATATCCGTAATCGCGGGTTTAACACTGCTATCAACTCGCTAACTTCAATTCTTGACACCAGCAAAATGGGGTATCAGTACGTAGAGAACCTTAAGAATGCGCGAGAACTCATTATTCGTGAATACGAAGATACTGATCCTTCAGAACTGCCGGATGAACGCTACCAAATTCGACTAAAGTATTACGATCCTGAGCAGATTCATCACGAGCAAGATGCCTATGATAAGCAGATGGTGGCTTTTAAGAATGAGATTCAGCATCTGTGGGATGTCTGTGAGGCAGTATATCAGCGAGGAAAGAGCAGCTTCAAGGTGAACGACTTTGACGATCTTGCAAAGCAGGTTCGTGGATCTATTAAAAAGGCGAAAGAAGGTAGTGACGATCCTCTTTACGAAGAGGTCGACAAAACCTGGAACGAGATCATGCGCATTAAGTCTGAAACTACCGATGTAGAAGACTTGAACAACACCTATACCTATGAAAAGGAAATGTTCAAGAAAATGCTCATCCGAACTCGGCAAAAAATTGCGACTATTTTCGGATTCCAGAATCCACATGCACGTGTCTTGCTTGATCACCGATGCGACTTCTTGCAGCAGGAGTTTGAGTCCTTCGACTACCTCATAAACCCGTACCACATTCAGGGCGGTCTTATTCTCGATGTCGATATCACCAGCATCAAACGCAAGCGATTTACCCTGAACAACATGGCCAACGTACTCAACGAGTTCCTCCATGGAATATCCAAAGGCTTCCAGGATGCAGCGTTTGCTTCCTTCAAGCGCCGACGATCCACTATTCGTGAGGATATTGCAATGAGCTTCGGATCAGACACCGATGAGTTTGCAGCCCATGAAACTCATGGAGAGGGTGAGGCAGCAGGCGTGAAGGGGAAAGCAAACGTAACGCCTTCACAACAGACAGGCGACGGACTGCAAGAGCTATAGGCTTATGGAAAACTCACTAAACGTTCTTGGACGCAAGGCTGGCTTTAACGCCGCCTTGCGGCATTTTCGAATTGTCAACGCCTTCATGGGCAACATGCAGAAGGGTCTGAATCTTGCTGATTTACTCACCACGGCCGGAGATGAAGGCAAAATTGAGCGGCACCAGGTACCTTTGACGCTCAGCGCGTTACTTGTAGATAGATTCGAGTATGGCTATGTGGCGCACAATTTAGAGCAAAGTATAGACGGAATCGATAAAGTCTCGGAGCGTGTTGCTCAGTGGACTGCGCTGCAGGTGGTGGTTGCCTATCACCACCCACAGGCTGGATTGTTTGTACTGAATCCCAAAGAGACAGCAGGCTGGGATCAAGCGCTACCACTAATGCGGGATGAGCTTGTTGTGGTTTACGTCGGCCCGGCTCGTGCCGGAACGGAGATCTCTCAGAAAGTACTTGAGTCTGCGGCGCAGGATGTCTTAAAACTTTTTTATGGCAAAGCTGTAAAGGACAAAAAAGACTATGTAGCGACCTCCGCAGGGGCTGCTGCAGTGTCGGCTCGTTCACGGGCCGTCGGGAGCTTCTCAGACGACTCCTTATCGAGTAGCGGAACTTCGGGCAGCACCACCGCTACATCCGAGCCCGCCAAAGCTCCACCGGATGCCTCAGCTGCACCGAGTTCAAGCCGACGTATGACGCCGCGTTACTCGGTGATTGTAAGCAACGAGCTGTTTCACAACGGTAATGTTGAGGCCTGGAAGCGGATTGTTGAAAGTTACAAGGCGAAGTACCCGGGGCTCGATGTTCTTATTTGGTATGAGAATGAGCGCATTAACGACATAAATGCTCTGTTTAAGTGGGGCAAAGTAAAACACGGCAATCCAATTATGGTAAGCGTCGTTGGTGCCGAGATTAAAGATGTCTCTAAGCTCCAGCGGTATCTGTACGAGGGTGCAAGTCCGCGTTTTGAGGTCTTTCTGCGCGGGGGAGTCGATCGTATTCTTGACTTGTTCTAAGGAATCGTCGTGCAGAGAGATGAGAGTAGTAACTCGGAGAAAAAGCGCATGAAGCAGTATTATTCATTTACCAGTACAGAGTTCTTTCGAGAGTACGAAGAAATGGAGGGCATCGGAAGTCGAGGTAGAAGAGTTATGGAACTCGCCTCACTCGGCGCACCGATCTCCCCCGGTTTTATACTTCCTAATGAAGTTGTCATGCAACTAACAGAAGGCAAAATTGATTCCAAGCACCTCCTTAAGACTCCTATAGAAAAAATGGAAGCAGCCTTTGGCAAGAGGTTCGACGACACTGCCAACCCGCTGTTGATAAAGGTAGTAGAAAGTCCCATGCTAAACATGGTGAACACCTTTTCGACCTTGCACAACATTGGCCTTACGGAAAAAACAGTTGATGGTTTTGCGAAGTACGTCGGTGAGGACTTTGCCCACCATGAGTATGCGAACGTCATTTTAAAAATCATGGAGCTTGAACTGCTTACAAATCCTACAAAGGATAGAGAGAAGAAACTCTCCAGTATGCAGCAGAAGTTGAAAAAAGCTCGTGGTAAGCCTGGGATGATGAAGGCAATTGAAGACACTAAAGAGCTATTCCCCGGTGGAGTATATACCGATAGTTTTGCACAGCTGGCACATGTTATTAATCTATTTTATTCCTTGTTTCAAACGAATCAGACGAGCGCCGACTCAGCATTGCTCATTCAGACTATGGTTTTTGGAAACTTTGGGAAGAACAGCTCATACGGTGATTACTACACACACGATATCATTACAGGTGAAAATGTGCTACGGGGCGAGTTCTTCGCAGGTGCCTTTGACAATAGGGCTAAGTCGGGAACCGACATTAATAAGATTCAAAAAAAGTACCGGGATGATCTAGTACGTATCGGAAATGAACTTGAGAAGAACTTTAAAGAGATCCGGCGGGTGCGATTTACGATAGAGGATGGTCGGCTTTGGGTCATGGACCAGCAGCCGGTAACAAATAAATCGGCACAGGCCGAGATCAAGTCTTTGCTTGACCTGCAGAAAGACGGGGTCGTAAATGAAGCGTACGTTGTAAATGCGATAAAGCCGGGGCGACTTTCTGAAATCCTCCATCCTGCACTTGATAGCACCTCAGTTTCTAAATTTTTTAATGTTTCAGGTGGAATAGCGGGGGCAGTTGGCGCTGCTATCGGTAGAGTGTTCTTTTCTACGGACGAATTGATAAAGGCGCATCGGGTAGCTACGCAGAAAGGTGAGGATACGAACTTCATTCTTGCTATGTCGTCTACCTACGCGGAGGATGTCAAGGCAATTGAGGTTGCACGAGGCGTCCTTTCGAGCGAAGGTGGCTACGCTTCACATGCCCCGGTTGTAGCTCGGAGTCTTGGTAAAGTTGCTCTGGTGTATCCGGGCATTTCTTTCCAGAAAGGGCAGATGAAAATTGGTCAAAAGATCATCAAAGAAGGCGAGTACATTACGCTCAATGTACCGTACTACGACCCGCCTGAGTTGTACGTTGGAAGGGGTGTCCTAACAAAACCGACCCCGGAAGGGAGCGGTCTGCTTGAGCTCCTGGAGCTCGTCCAGAATCAGATTGATGACGACTTTGACGTTCGGGCAAATGCCGACCAGCCTAAAGATGCCGAGCTTGCACTTAAGTTTAAGACGATTGGTATTGGTCTGTGTCGCACCGAGCACATGTTTTTTGACGAAAAGCGAATCAACAAGTTCAGGTCAATGATCCTTGCCGACACGACAGCCGATCGCCAAAAAATTCTTAACGAGCTCCGTAAAATGCAGGTGCAGGATTTCTATGAACTGTTCAAAATCATGGAAGGAAGACCGGTAACTATTCGCTTGCTCGATGCACCGCTTCATGAGTTTCTGCCTCACACAGAAGGTAGCATGAAAGAGTTTGTGACTTTTCTAAAGAAAAGCAATCCGAAGACGACTTTAAATGATGTAAAGGCTCGGTGTGATATGCTTGCAGAGGTTAACCCAATGCTTGGACACCGCGGCTGTCGCGTGGCAATCTCCTATCCGGAGATTTACAACATGCAGGTGAGCGCTATCTTTGAGGCTGCATATAAGCTTAAGAAAGAAGGCGTCGACGCGAAACCGGAAATCATGATCCCCCTTGTAATGAGTTCCACTGAATTGAAGACAATCCGCAATGGGAAAAAGATCGAAGGGAAGTCAATCATCGGAATTCGCGAGTTAGAAGAAGAGGTTCGTGCAAAGTACGGGTTAAAGCCGGTAGAGTACCAGGTTGGCACAATGATTGAGCTGCCTGCTGCGGCACTTCAGGCCGATCGCATTGCGCGCTATGGAGACTTTTTTAGTTTCGGGACCAACGATCTTACTCAGACAACGAATGGCCTGTCGCGTGATGATTTCAATAACTTCTTTTCCGACTACAACGAGTTTGACTTGCTCGAAGAGAACCCTTTCAAGGTGCTTGGGGAGCAGGTAAAAGAGCTCATTGGATTAGCGTCCGAACGCGGTCGCCTTACACGGCCGGGAATGAAACTGGGCATTTGTGGCGAGCACGGTGCTGAGCCAGCAAACATACCCTTCGCAAAGGATACAGGAATGAACTATGTATCCTGTTCGCCATATGGCATTCCTATAGCGAAACTGGCAATTGCGCAGCTAAACCTTGCTCGTAAAGCGGAAGCTACCAAGGCGGCCAAGAAAAACAAGTAGCGTGGAAGTATTTATTGTTTTGTAAGGCGTCGGTGGATGTAGAATCTGCCGACGTTTTTTTTTGGTGTGCCTGACAGGGCGCACTCTGGTGAAGGTGAGAATCCTCTATGGGCGCAAGCTACGGCTTAGGAAAGCGTGTATTACAGCGTGAGCAGAAAACTGATCCGTTCGACCAGACGGAGTTTATAGCCAGCATCTTCAAAATAGCGACTTTCCGCATATCCGCCGCGAACAATTAGGAGTTCCTGCTCACACAATGCCAAGGTTTCTTGGCTAAGCGCATTCGAAGGAGTGGGAAAGTAGTCGTCGAAGAATGCTCGTTTGACTGCATCGTCAAGTATTTTTGCGGCGTGGTCATAGTGTCTGTGGGCCTTTGTTTCATAATTGCCGAGCGAAGGCATGAACACAACGCCGCCTTTGGCGCAGCGCAGGAACGCCAATGAAAACTGCAGGTAGCCCTCGAGTTCAAGTTTCTCACGTGCACTTAAATCTAATGAAGATAGTTTGTTAAGCTTTTGAGCGGCCTTGAGCAATTTTTTAAGAGCGGAGCGATAACGAAAACGCAGATTTCCCTCATTGCGTAAATGTAAATTCTCTAAGCCGTATTGATAGTAGAGGTACAGCGCCTCAATGACCTCATCACAATAACCCGGAAAATCAGTGTCAAATTGAGAGTTTCGTGCGGAAGGCCTTGTAAGCGGCTCGTCGGCCACATTAGTTTTATTATCAGATGAGTGAGAATGACCGTTTGTCTTATGTTGCCGTTCGGTGAAAGCCCCACTGTTCGGAACGCCTCTCTCACGAAAGCGCAGATGCTCAACCGCGATTGCATAGGCGGAGTTTACACGAGTCATCATCTCATGTGACCATTCCAGGCGGTCCGCATTAAAGTCAGGATGGTACTGCTTGACCGCGGTTCGAAAGGCCTTGCTCAGTTCGCCCGAGTTACAGTCCGGTTGGACGCCCAGAATGTGAAAAGCACTATGCAGTTCCATTTCCCCTCAAGCCAAGTATAACGT
>JAIVHN010000092.1 GCA_020201015.1 Spirochaeta sp.
GTATGACGTTGGGCGCCCTCTGTCAAGCCGAAAGCCGCTTTATCAATAAAAATGTATCGATTCAATCAGGCTTGGAGCTCAGTTATTTAGTTTGCGGCCTTTCTTGACGGGGGTCCCGAGGCGCCCCTACAATGGCGAATGCGATTCTCCAGCTTATTCGTCGAAACACAAAAAGCTTCAAAAGGGTCCAACGCACGATCAGGGTACCGATTGCTAGTGCGCGCTGGCTATGTGGAGCCGCTTGGGAGTGGCCTTTTCTCGTTGCTACCGCTCGGCGTGCGCGTAACCGAACGGCTCTGCCGGATGATCCGAGAGGAAATGAACCGTCTTGGAGGGCAGGAGGTGCTGGTCCCGCTGGTTAATCCGGCAGAACTCTGGCAGACGTCCGGGCGCGATGCCTTATTGCACGAGGACATGGTTCGTTTTAAAGATAGGCATGGACACAATATGGTATTAGCGCCTACTCATGAAGAGGCAATGGTGGAGCTTGTGCGACGCCGAATGAGCTCCTACCGCTCGCTTCCTTTGCTTCTGTATCAGTTTCAGCTCAAGTTCCGTGATGAGGAGCGACCGTCTGGTGGTCTGGTACGTGCTCGTGAGTTTCTCATGAAGGATGGTTATTCCTTTCATAAATCGTTTGCAGAGCTGAACAACTTCTTTCCTAAGGTGTTTCAGGCATACGAGCGACTGTTTATCCGGTGTGGTATTCATGCAATTTCGGCCGACTCCGGTGTGGGTTTTATGGGCGGTGATCGTGCTTACGAGTTTCTCTTCCTGTCAAAGTCGGGCGACGACCGGGTAATTATTTGTGATGGGTGCGGTTATACTGCGAACTTTGAGGTAGCCCTTGGCCAGGCGGAGAATGACCGTGAAGCACCTCGCGAGATCGAGTTAGTTCATACGCCGGGGCGGCGCACCACGGCGCATCTTGCTGCTTTTCTTGAGTTGCCGTTGCGCAAGCTTGCGAAACCAATGGTGTTTTCAGACGCAATGGGGGCGGTAATGGCCGTGGTGCGCGGCGACCACGAGGTGAGCGTAGAAAAGCTCTCGCGCTTACTTGGGAGACCAACACTGCGCAAGGCCAGCCTTGAGAAGCTTGCCGCACTGGGGTTGGTAGCCGAATTCCCTCGGTAGTAGACCCTGCATGCGCCAACAACCCCAATATGGTCTACGGCAGTAATGAACAGGACTATCACTACCTCAATGTTAACTTTGGCCGTGACTTTGCCTCTGAGCGAGTGGCGGATATTGCGCGAATAAATGAGACTCACAGCTGCATTCATTGTGGGACTCCACTAAAAAACCGCCCCGCTACCGAGCTGGGAAATATTTTCCGGCTTGGCACCGCGTACTCACGTGCTATGGGGCTGAGCGTTCAGAACGAGCGCGGTGAGCGGTGTTTTCCCTACATGGGAAGCTATGGAATTGGTGTTGGTCGTCTTATGAGCGCGGTTGTTGAGGCGGGCGCCGATAAGGACGGCATCGTGTGGCCGGAGGCTCTTGCTCCCTTTGGGGCGTATCTGATGGGGGTTGGTAAGTCACCGAATGTAGCGCGGGCAGCCGAGGACCTCTACCAAAAGCTGGGGGCAGATGTATTGTTTGATGACCGTCACGAGTCGGTGAGTCGTAAGTTTAAAGACGCTGATCTAATTGGTATTCCGTATCGGATAATCGTCTCACAGGCGACGGTACGTGATGGGACGGTTGAACTGCGCAGCCGCGCAGACGGGACCGAGGATGTGCTCACCATAGAGCAAACTATTGAGTTTGTGCGGGACCGTTATCTACGACATCGACATGGGGATGATACATGATACCCTTTGCGCTTACCAAAGAGCTCGTGGACCAGATACTCTACGGAATGGAGAATCAGGACTACGAGTACTGTTTAGATGTAGCCACCGCGCAGGTAGTGCGCTGTGATCAATGTCCCAATCCTGACGACCCCGAGTCGTGTATTGCTATTCCAGAGTGGCGGCCGGTAGATGGCTTTAATATTATGGAGTCCTTTCTTAACGGATTGCGCAATCCGGTGTACCGGGAGAATCTTCGGCAAATTCTTGCCTCCGGGCATAAAGTCTTTCGCCGCTTTAAAGATACCATTCGGGAAAATCGTGAAATTGAGCGGCAGTGGTTTGCGCACAAAGAACGACGAATGCAAGCAGTTGTGTACGAATGGTACAATCAGTTACGGGAGGTTTGGGGGCTGGACCCAATTGCACCGGATTATCCCGATACCGAAGACCTGGTGCTTTTTGATTTCAGCCTGCGGCAGCTCAACCCTACCGAAGAGGCTGAACTTACCACTGAGCTGAAAGGCTATGACGAGGGCTCGTTTGTTGAACTTCACCGGGAGCTGCCGGAAGCAGTTGTAGAACGCCTCTACACGCGATATCGTGCGGGACTCCCCGATATTGCCGGGATAGAGTCAGTTGTTCTGGTTGTGGAGACCCCAACCGAGGATGTTGCGGGGTTCTTGTGGGCGGTAGAAGAGGACCTGGACGATGGTTTACGAATGTCGACCTTGGCGCAGCTGTACGTGCTGCCGGAGTATCGCGGTCTTGGAATTGCGCGAACCGTGCTTCCACGGTACCTACAGCAAGCTCATGGGCGTGGTGTGGGGTCGGTAGTTGTCGAGCTACAGGCGGAAGCACGGAACTTTGCGGGATATCTTGAAAGCGAGGGCTTCCGGTCCGCAGCGGCCGCCTACGCATTGAATCTGCGTCGCTGGTGGGAAGAGAACCTCCCCGGGTAAAGCTGTGTCCCTACACGTGTTTTGCGCGCTCAGCCTCAGCTTTTGCGTGCAGTTCATTAAGTGCTACCGAGACCGCGTCGGCTGCCGCCTGCTTTAGATCCGAGTCCGGCGGGGCGGCCTCGCGCGCGGCGCGACGGAACTCCGAACACTCAATGACGTCGCTGGCACAGTGCACCAATACATCGGTATGAACTTCGTCAAGCTCCATTTTCTCCGTCGGGTTTGGTACCAGAATGTTACCGGCTGAACCCACAAAAACCATGTAGTCAAAACTCTTGAGGTATGAATCTACTTCTTTCAAAACTCGCTTTGTATCTGGTTTTCCTGGTCGGTAGCGGGTTCCTGCCGGGAATACCAGAATAATATGGCCGTCGTACTTCAGGCGAATCATCTGCTTGAGCGCGGCGCGATTAATTTCCCGGCTGTAGGTTTTTTCCGCATCGTACGTGTCGGTGCCTGCCAAGGCTTCCAACGAACGCGAGGGGTAAACCACAACGCGACTGAAGGACTCGGCGAAAGCCAGAACAAAATCACTGGTAATATTGAGCTTTAGACTGGCAATTGCAACAATACGGTCTGCTACCTCGGCAGCCTTTTTGCTAGCTTGTTGCAGAAGATAGAAGATGCTGGGTATATCGAAGTTACTGTAGTGCTCACTGAGAATGAGGCAAGACTTGCCCTGCGCAGTTAGCTCGGCAAGCTTCTCCATTGCCTCCGCATTGGCAAAATGGCTCTTGGGATGGATAGTATCGGCAACGAGATTTTCCACTATGCGCCGATTTGCCTCGTTCCCCTTCTGATACACGTTCTCTGGGGTAATGGTGTCCGGGTGGCGGGAGTTTTTTACCATTTCCCGGGCTTGATCATAATAAAGTTCTTTAACTGTTGCCACGGCAGCACTCCTTCTCTTCGTTTGCGCGGAGCCCATAGCCTATGTTTTCCGCCCTCGTGTGTCAAGAAAGAGGTGTTTCCTCGAGTGTTTTCACGGTAGTTCTTGCGACGGTTGCGCGGCTCCGCCGGTTGCGCGGTGGTAAGCGGTAGCTTATGGGATAAAGATTTCCGAGACATCGTACCCTTCGTGGCTATGCAAGCGACGGTCGTTCAGTGGGTCGTTGATCCGCCGTCCGGCCCCGACAAACTGGTAGCCGTGTCTGCCCGAGGAGATTCTCAGTCGTATATGATAAAGTCCAGGTTCGATTTCTCGCATTACATGCATGTAGGGGTCCCAGTTGTTGAAGTCACCCACTAAGGTCACGCGACGGTTAGGGGCGGTCTCCAAAGTGAACTCAACACTACCGTCGTCTCGAACGACCGGACTGCGAAGCTCGGTAGCCTGTTCGGGTAGTTCGAATACCGAGAGTCGCACCCCATGCGCGTCACTGTAGCCATCTGGGTTCTCAGGATCGGCGCTCCAATGGCCGTCGCTTACAAATCGATAGCGGAGTTCATCAACGTTTTCCGGGATCGGGTAGAGCAGGAAATGCACTCCTTGCTCGTTACGAAACATTACGTGGGTGGTGCCATAGTTTTCATGCTCAAAGACCACGCCAACGTAGCGCGGATTGCGGACAGCCCGAGCTGCTTGATCAGGCGCGGTGTCAGAGACATCCGCACGAACCGCGCTCCGGGGAGCCAGCCCGTTCTGCGTTTGTTGAGGTAGATACGTAAAAAGAATATGCGTGTCAATTATGCGCGGCGCCTCGGCTTCCTCCATGCCAGAAAGCCGTACATGTAACATAAGGTCGATATTGTCGGGCAGGCCCGGGGTTGCGCCAAGCTGCGTGGGTGACGACGCGAACAGCACCGTGGCAACAAAAAACACTATCTTAGCAAGGTTAGTTGGAATCACGCGCGACAGCCGTAGACCAAGTTGAGCGGCTAATGCTTGGCGATATTCCCGCAGTATACAATCCATGATACTGTACAAATCGGAATACCCATGCTGTGCCTTAACAGCCATAGTCATATTTTGCGGCAAATAACCGACAATGTGAAGTAGGATTAAGAATGCCGAGTCGCGAAGACATTCAGCAATTTGATAGAAACCTCATGGATTTAGGCGACGAGCCCGCCGTGTTGGCGGAGTGGGGAGAAACCTATGAACCCGCACAGGCCCCGGAATCCGGTCTTGCAGACGATCTATCCGACCTGCTTGGGGGTGACGCGGAATCCGGTGGCGCTGCCGAATCCGGTGGTGATGAACAGTCGGCCGACGATTTCCTACGCTCGTTTGCCGACTCTATGGACGAAGATGAAGACGCTACCGCAGATGAAGCGTCAGATACCGGTGCCGAGGCGGATATAGAAGACCCGCTGGCCGCACTTGGTCTTGAGGACGACCCCGCTGGCGACGCAAGCACCCCTGAAACAGAACCTGAAACAGAAACAGAAACAGATAGCGATGTAGATGACTTTAGCGCCGATTTTGGAGCCTTTGGCTTTGAGGAGGGCGAGCTTGATGGCGAGCCATCTGAAGATCAAGGCCTTGGCGATTTAGATGGTCTAACTGGTCTAGATGATTTGGGCAATCTAGACGAGTTAGACGATCTTGGCGAGATCGAGGACGCTGCCGCCGCGGATGAGCTTGGCGCCGAACCCGCCGACGAGCTTGGCGCCGAGGATGAGCTGCCTG
>JAIVHN010000093.1 GCA_020201015.1 Spirochaeta sp.
GGTTATCACTGGTCTCAGGATCTAGAAACGCGAATATATCGACCTTTAGATCTCGCGGTAAGGCACGGAAAAGTAAGACCCGATCAGTTTTATCTATTTCCCTCATGTAGTCCGCAAGCTCGGGTGCGATGATTTCGTACTCGGGCCAGTCGATGTCGGGTGCTACGAGACGAGTCCAGTTTTTGTTCTCTATTGTTTCGCGGATTACATCGGGTAGAACAGTCTGCAGCATAAAGGCTCCTTGGGTGTCGAGCTCACCAGATACAATCTTACCGTCATCATTGACAAATGACTACCGTATGGCTATAGTAAACTTTCGTTGAAACGGAGAGGTGTCCGAGTGGTTGAAGGAGGCGGTCTTGAAAACCGTTGAGCCGCAAGGTTCCGTGGGTTCGAATCCCACTCTCTCCGTCGCAGAGTTTAGTTAAACCACTGGAGAGGTGCGAGAGTGGTTGAATCGGGCTCCCTGCTAAGGAGTTGTACTCGTAAGGGTACCGAGGGTTCGAATCCCTCCCTCTCCGTATCGGTTTTGTGCCCATAGCTCAGCTGGATAGAGCGTTAGATTGCGGATCTAAAGGCCGGTGGTTCGAGTCCACTTGGGCACATGATAAGAGGGCCTCGGGAGCTTCAGCTTCCGAGGCCCTCTTAATTTTTCAGTGCCCAGTGGACTCGAAACGAAGCAGGCGCTGAGCGGAAGCGAAGAGGAGCGCGCAGGGATGCGCGCGGCAGCCTGCGGAGGCGGGGCGCAGCGACCGGCAGGAGGCCGGGAGCGGAGACCGAGTCCACTTGGGCACATTAGGGAAAGACCCAAAGAGCTTCAGCTCTTTGGGTCTTTCTCTATCTTCGACTCGGACGATTTCCGACACCGGAATAGACACGCTGGATCTTCCAAGACCCAGATCGAGACCAAGTCGCCCCGGACCGATCTCGAACTCAGGCAGTTGAAGTTCCCTAAAAGCCTGAGAGCGCTGAGAATTGATTTGGATATCTTGATAGATCTGCGTGACGGTCCCGGTCGCAAGACCATCAGAATTCCTGTGCCACACAAAAGGATTGGCTCTGAAGAGGTAACTCCGGTAGTCCTCCGAGGGATAGGTCGTAGTGCTGAGCTGAAACGCGGTAGTTGAGAAATAGTTATCGTATTCGTTGGGATAAAGGGCCGTGACAGCCACCGTGGCCGGTACTATCATGAGTGAGAGAATGATAAGTACCGGCCTACGACTCTTCCTATCCATATATAAAAGTATACTATCTGATCCGAATAATCGTCATTAGCGGGGTTCAGTCCACCACCACGCGAGGCTCAGCCAACAACTAAAGCAACCACTAACGACGTGGTCCCCCACGCCGTTGGGTATCGTTGCGGCCACTCAGTCTTGTTTCTCGCTCAAGTCCCTGTTCAAATGCACGGAGATGGTTTTCGGATCCGCGCACTAAGGCTTCGAAGACCCAGCGTACATCGTCAGGCAGATTGTCTTGTGACAGGAAGGCCTCATACATTGCGATGTTCTTGATCTCGGCTTCTACGCCTATGGAAAATGCCTGCGTAAGACTGTCCGGCATGACTATGTGCTGCCCGGCAGTATCTTCAGGCATCTCGATACCGTGTTGTTCAAAGAGCGGTGTGAGGGCCGCGATATGTTGTTCCTCTGACCTTATGATGTTGCTGAAGGGCCTGTCGACACTCCACGCATCGATAATGGCTGAATACTCGGCTCTCGCAAGAAACTCATCTTGCAGGGCATATTCCAACATCTCTTCAAGGGTGTAACCCGCGTCTTGCAGTGCACCGGATGCGCCGAACCGATTGTCATTAGTCTGGGCCTGAGCGGAGGCAAAGACCGCCACAGCAGTCAGCATCATAGCTGCCAATAGTTTCCGTAGTTGCAGTTTATTCATAGTGATTCTCCTTCCTATATTACTTCCGAACTTTACGATTCGGACGATTACTCGCATGTAAAACATAGATGAGCTAAGTGACGGCGGGCTGGAGGCGGGATGAAGATTGTGCGAAGTTGAGTTACCTATCGAAGCTGTATAAGCCCAATTAATCGTGCTATATATCGTGAATGCTACCAAATCCAGTCGTCCTATCACCCCTATTGCACCACGGGTACATTTACTTTACATTAAACAGCACACAAAATACCGTTTAAGAGCGGTTTCGGAGAGGTGCGAGAGTGGTTGAATCGGGCGGACTCGAAATCCGTTGTACTGTTCTGCAGTACCGTGGGTTCGAATCCCACCCTCTCCGCTTTTGGTGATGGTTCGCCGTTTCGGCGGCGTTCTGGAGAGATGACCGAGTGGCTTAAGGTGTGCGCTTGGAAAGCGTATGTGCTCGCAAGGGTACCGAGGGTTCGAATCCCTCTCTCTCCGCTAGTGCCCCTTCAGTGTCGACGGCCGGGCCCTGTGCAATGGTCCGCCGCCCAACCCCGTCAGGGCCGGAAGGCAGCAGCGGTAAGCGGTTGGTTCATGTGCCGCAGTGTGCTTGGTCTGAGCTGAAGGGGCTTTTTTATTCCAAACCGATAGGGCCCGCCATGGAATATGAGGTAACAGCCGGACGAAAACGACCCCACAGCTTCGATAAGCTGGCCGGGCAGGAGTTCGTCGTATCAACTCTCAAAAACGCTCTCGATAACGGGCAAATTGCCCACGCATACCTGTTTTCCGGCCCGCGCGGTGTTGGAAAGACCTCGGCGGCACGGATTCTTGCGGCTGCACTTAATTGCCCCGACGGCCCCCGTGGTGAGAATTTCTCCGACTATCCTGAGGCAAGTGAGATTGCGCGCGGCGAGTCTATAGACGTTATAGAAATCGACGGCGCGTCCAACACCTCGGTGAACGACGTTCGACAGATAAAGGAAGAAGTGCTTTTTGCGCCGAGCAACTCACGGTACAAAATCTACATTATTGATGAGGTGCACATGCTCTCGAACAGCGCTTTCAACGCGCTGCTCAAGACCATTGAGGAGCCCCCACCCTACGTGGCCTTCATTTTTGCCACGACCGAGGTCCATAAGGTTCCCGCTACCATTCGCTCTCGCTGCCAACAGTTTCATTTTCGTCTCATTCCGGTTGAGACTATTCGTGATCACCTAACTGAGGCCTGCCGGGAACTGAGTATTGAAGCTGAGAACGAGGCCCTTTTCTGGATTGCCAAGGAAGCTGGAGGGAGCCTTAGGGACGCCTACACGCTCTTTGACCAGGTGGTGGCCTTTTCTTCCGGGTTCATCACGATGGAGAAGATCAGTAAGAGTCTGGGGCTGGTGGGTCTTGACCGACTTAACGCTCTTGTCGAACTGCTTGCCACAGGAGACGTTGCGGCGCTCATGGAGACTGCGGATGATATAGTAGCTTCCGGGGTTCCTATTGAACAATTTGTAATCGATTTATCCGAGTACTTTCGTAGCTTGATGTTGTTGCAGTACGGTATAACTAAAGAGTCGCTCCTTGGCTTTTCACCAGAGCGGTACTCAGCGCGCGCGAAGTCCGCCTGGAACAAGGCTCAGCTTGAGCATGGGCTTGAGCTTACCCTTGAGTTGTATCGTCGAATGCGGTACTCACTAAACGAACGCTTTGAGCTTGAGCTGGTGCTGTCTCGCCTTGCATCGCTCGGCGACTACATATCGCACGAAGAAATACTACATCGTCTTGAAGAATTGCGGAGTATAGGGGCGGGCGGGAGTGCAGGCGGGAACGCCTCCACCAAAGAATCCAAAGCTGCCCATCACAACATCGAGCCAAACGCCGGTGTTCCAAACTATTTGAACGACGTCAAGGAAGATACCGAAGCTGTGCAAGACTACCAGCCGAATGACGTTTCCCGACACAGTGACTCGCATGTGCCGGAAACGACGGCGACGGCACCAACAGCGCGTGCGGCGTTTCTTCTGGAACAAGAAAAAATTGAAGAGATTATTGCAGGAGTCAAACAACATAAGCTTGCACTTGGTGCGGTCGTCGAGAACGCAACTCGCTGGGAACTGAACGACAATGCCCTGCTCATTGTATTTGCCTCTGCCTTTGCGGCAAATGAGGTCAAGAAAGGTATTGAGGTAGTGCGTGATGTTGTCTGTGAGTCGCTAGATGAGGACGTTGCTATTTCGGTGCAGGTTGAAAGTGCTGAACGAAACGACGACAAGGATATTGAGCTTGATCAGACGGTTGCCACCGTGAAGAAGGTTTTTCGCGGTGAGGTCATTGAAGAAGAAGGAATGTAATTATGAATCCAATGGATATGCTTAAGAACTTTCAGGACATACAGGCCAAGATGAGTGAAACTCAGGAGAAACTCCGGGGTGTAACGGCGGTAGGCACCGCTGGTGGCGATATGGTGCGGGTAGAGTTTAACGGACACATGGAAGTGCGTTCGGTGAAGATCTCGCCTGAAGCGGTAGATCCCGCGGGCTTGATCTGCCTCCTGGGATGTTCGGTTCTACGTAAAAGATTTGGTAAAAGCTTTAGCTCACCAACGGCCAAGAGGAAACAGCTGTGACTGTACTCGATAAACTCATTGCTCAATTCTCCAGACTTCCGGGGATTGGGAAGAAAAGCGCAACCAGAATTGTGTACCATCTCCTTGCTGCCGACGAGACCTACAATCGGGCCCTTGCCGAGCAGATAGCAATTCTCAAGGAACGCATTCATCCGTGCCCGGTGTGCGGCAACTATACCGAAGACGATGTTTGTGCAATTTGTGCCGATGCTCGTCGTGATCGAAATTACCTGTGTATTGTTGAGACGCCCGGAGATATTGCCGTGCTTGAAAGCGCCGGAGAGTACGGCGGTATGTACCATGTGCTTGGTGGTGTTATATCACCCCTGGACGGAATAGGCCCAGCCCAGCTCAACATAGGCGGTATTCATGAACGAGTCCGTAGCGAAGGCACGCACGAGCTTATTGTTGCTACCAATCCTACAGTGGATGGTGATGCTACGGCGTTGTACCTCAAGAAGCTTTTTCAAGATTCCGGGCTCCGCATTTCTCGGCTGGCGCTCGGGCTGCCCGTGGGTGGCGACTTAGAGTATGCAGACCGGCTTACTATTGCCCGCTCACTACGTGGTCGGGTGCCTCTGAGCTAAGCCTCGGGAGACATATAGCGGCTACGAAAGCCTAAAAAAGCTTTATTGCGGTGGTGTCGCTATCCGGATCGACTGCATAAACTGCGGCATCCAAGCGTTGCCGTGCAGCCTCCAGCACGCGTGGAAGAACCGCCTCCTCGTCCGGACCAAAACGTGACAACACAAAGCTGTCGACTTTGCCGTGCTGTGGCCGACCTATTCCTATGCGCAGCCGGAAAAAACCGGCGTCACCAAGAGCAGACTTGACCGAACGCAAGCCGTTGTGACCACCAAGCCCGCCGCCACACTTTAGAGCAATGCTGCCGAAGGGTAATTCCAGGTCGTCATGAACTACACAGACTTCATGGACTTCCAGTTGAAAAAAGGCCACGGCGCGGCCGATACTCTCACCGGAACGGTTCATGTACTGAGTGGGTCGCACCACTCTAAGTTTCTCGCCGCCCTGCTTGCGTGATGGAAAAACCTCTGCGACATCGGCATTAAACTTCCCGCGAAAACCAAGGGCAGGAAAGGCGGTATCTAAAAGCATCCACCCGACGTTGTGGCGGGTGGCACGGTACTCATTCCCGGGGTTACCGAGAAAACACACAAGGCGTATCATAGACGGGTCACTCCTATGGCGAGTATATACTATGAGCGTTTGGAGGCTAAAGCTCTACATGCAACGCACCATGCTTCGGTCGGCTACGTTCAATCCCTATCTCAACCTTGCTTTTGAGACCTATCTCATGTCACGTGTGGCTCCGCACCGGAAACTACTGTATCTGTATAGAAACTCGCCTTCGGTGGTTGTTGGTCGTCACCAGAATATTCATGCTGAGTGCAATCTAAGTCTCATGCGGGAGTTCGGCATATTTCCGGTGAGAAGAGTCAGCGGTGGCGGTGCGGTCTACCATGATCTGGGTAATCTGAACCTTGCCTTTCTTGGGCCTGCCGATCAGTATAGCCAGGAAGCCAACTACCGGTTGGTTATTGCCGCACTC
>JAIVHN010000004.1 GCA_020201015.1 Spirochaeta sp.
TTTTGGACGTTATGCTACCCGACGGTGACGGGTTTCTTTTTGCCCGCCGACTGCGCCGAACTCTTACGACTCCAATTGTGTTCCTTACGGCGCGGACCGCAGAGTCGGATCGCATTACGGGATTTGAGGTTGGGGGTGATGATTACGTAGTTAAGCCGTTCTCCATGAAAGAACTCATGTTGCGGGTGCGAGCCGTGTTGGGCCGAGCACAGGCCCACGCCGGTAATAGCGGACTTGGGGCGCAACAGGATTCCCACAGGAGGTTCCAGCTGGAAGGCTCGCCTCCGGAGAGTCTCCTGCTTGACGAGGCCGGTCACCTCGCTGCGGTAGATGACCGTCCATTGACCTTGACGGCTGCTGAGTGGCGTATTCTGAGTCACCTTGCCGAGAACTCCGGCGTAGTTGTTTCGCGGGAACGACTGTTGGGTGCGTGCCTCGACTACTCAGCCGAAGGTTCGGAGCGAACCGTAGATACTCACATAAAAAACCTCCGCGCGAAACTTGGTGGCGGAATCTGGGTTGAAACAGTTCGCGGTTTCGGATATCGATTTATGGGGCACAGCGTTTAAGGTTATGGGGCACAGCGTTTAAGGAGCTCCCGCATGAACAGCCTTTTTGGCAGAATCCTCACAGCTTTTGTTCTCACCTTTCTCCTTATGTACGGCACCGCTGCGGCGGTGCTTTTTTCGGGCTACTACCGGTCACTGTCGGTCTGGAGTAACGAGCGCCGTGCATCGGTTGAGACTGCGGTTACCGAGGTGTTGGAGTCGCATGTGCCATATCAAGTTGGGGCGGCCAATGGTGACGAATTGCCGACCGAGGGTTGGGATGGGGGGCCACCGGCGGTTCTTGGGCTCGACGAGCGTCTGGTTGGAATAATGGTGCCGGTCTTTGTCTATGATACCGCAGGGCGACTCATCGCCTCAAATCGTGGCGCGGGTCGGCGCAGAGAAACGGAAGGCGGTGCCAGGACACCCGTGCACGATAGTGAAGGCGAGCTCCTTGGGTACTACGCGACTGTAGCCGCCCAGTTCCACCAGGATGAGGCCAACAGGGCATTGTTGGACTCACTTATCCATGCATCAATACTTGGTGGCATTGCCGCCCTCAGTGTTGCATTGGCAACCGCCTTTGCTCTCTCGCGAATGCTGGCTGGGCCGGCTCGACAGGTTGCTGCAGGCATCGACTTACTGTCGGACGAACTTGAAGAGGCACAGGAGCTGTCTTCTACAGTCCCCGAGATCGGCACAACCGAGATTGCGCTCATTGCGCGCGCGACCAATAGTCTAGTTGAGCGGCTAAGGGGGGAGCGGCGCATACGGGCGCAGTGGTCGCAAGATCTCGCGCATGACTTGCGCTCGCCGGTGGCCTCAATCCGGGCTCAGCTGGAAGCGGTCGTGGACGGTGTGTATCAAGCCGACCCTGAACGCATCGGCGGCACTTTGCGAGAGCTTGCCAGGGTTGAGGGACTTATTGAAGCTCTAGAGGAGCTCATGCGGCTTGAGGAGCCGGAACTTAGAATATCGCTGAGTACAATTGACAGCTATGAGTTTCTCAAAAGTCTTGGTGAACGATTTAACCATGAAGTGACCCGAAATAGGCTGGAGTTCGAGTTGAGCCCGGAGGTTTCGGAGTTCACTGCGGATGAGCACCTGTTGTATCGTGCGGTATCCAACCTGCTGTCAAACGCTATTCGGCATACCGGCATTGGAGGTCGAGTCCATGTCGATCTTCGCAGCTGCGATAACGCCGTATGCCTTGATGTTGTCAATTCAGGCCCCCCAATTCCGGAGCACGACCTTCCACATCTTTTTGATCGTCTGTACCGTGGTGAATACGCGCGAAACTCTGCTGGCTCGGGGCTCGGACTGACTATTGCGCGACGCGTAGTCCTGCTGCACGGCGGCAGTATAAGCATTGACAGCGGGGCGCACTCGGGAACTATGGAAAATTACATAAAGGTGCCGGGGACAACGGTTCGAATTGTCCTGCCTCAGTAGACCATAAAAAACCGCCGAGTTCTAAGAACCCCGGCGGTTCACATTCCGACTATCCTTGTGACTACCGTCGAGTCTAGTCTCGGGGCTAACGTCGACGAGGTGCTCGCTCGGCACGGCCCGTATTGCTGCCACGTCCAAGGGCCAAGGCACGGCCGTCGTTGTCTCGCTCGCCAGCACGGCCAATGCGTTCATCTACTTGGTTGCGGCGTTCACCTGCACCTGCCCATTGTGGATAGCGGGCTTCGGTCCAGAACTCCACGGTCTCGCTTGTTCCCTCCAGCGTGATGGGCGCTATATGACCCGGAACGGAAAACCCGGTAGCGGAAATATCGCTCTGCTGTGAGAGAAAGTCCTCGTTGGTATAGCCGTAAGGCCCCATGTGCAGTTGGTGTAGCTCGTTGCCACTTTGGATATACCACTCGTCGTCTTGGCGGACAATTTCGCCCTGTATTGAAGTTAGACCGCCGTCGCGGGCAATGTCGCGTCCAATAGGGGCGGTGTCGCTCGCCATTGCGCCAACTGTTACGAATGCCGCTAAGGCGGCCCCAATGAAAAGTTTGTGTGTACGCATGTCGTACCTCCCAATGTTTTGATACTGGAATACTACACGCACGGCATGGAGCAAGCAGGGAGCCAATATGAAGAGTGAGTGAAGATGTTCGCCCGGATCTTGATATTTCGCCCGGATCTTGATCTGCGGCTTGGAGAGGGCAGCGGGACTACAGTCTCTCTGGGACCTTTTCAAGCGGCAGGTGCGCGCTGATGCTGGTACCGCTGCTACCGTCTATGACAATACTCCAGCCTGAGTTCTCGCCTAAAGACTGAATGAGGCTCATGCCATAGGAATGTTCCGCGGAGTCATAGATTGCCGCGTCGGTCATTCCACATCCGTTGTCTGCTATAGTGAGCAGCAGCTGGTCGTTCTCCGCGTGAGTTTGGACGACTATATGAGGATCTTTGCTGTTTCCATCAAAAGCGTGCTTAAAGCAGTTCGTCAGGGCCTCGTTTGTTAGGAGTCCGCAATAGAGCAGATTCTTGGTGCTCACAGGATAGTCATGAAGATCAAGCTTAAGCTCGATTTGTTTGTGGTTGTGAGCTTCGGCGATTGAGTCGGCGAG
The DNA here is from genome assembly GCA_020201015.1 of Spirochaeta sp. Classification (GTDB taxonomy): domain Bacteria; phylum Spirochaetota; class Spirochaetia; order DSM-27196; family SLAA01; genus SLAA01. The sequence goes on from JAIVHN010000004.1 coordinate 3,119, forward strand.
TGACTGAAGATAGCGCTTGATTGAGCCGGCACAGCTGTCGGTTTGGTATAACTGCTCATGAAGCAGTGAGATTGAATGAATTCTTGTCTCGAGGTCGTTGAGGAAGCTTGAATTGATATCCGTGTTAGGAAAGCTCTTCTGTAGGGTGACAATGCTTTGCAGGAGTTGCAGATCGTTCTTCACGTGATGATGAGTTTCTCGTACCATCATGTCTTTAGCTTCGAGCTCCAGCTCGTTGCGGCGCTGAATCATCCGAAGGGCCGGGGCAAACAACAGAATACCGGAAAGCATGAGAGCCGAAATAAGCAAGGCGGTTGACTCCGCGCCGAGCGCCGAGACTGGAATTTCCCCGCCCTGCACAATGTCTATGAAGCTTATGATGCGCCGAACGGCCATGAGCGAAACTGCAGCTGCAATAAGTATCCATGGCTTGTAGAATCCCGTTCTTGCACTGAGGCATACCGCAGCAACCGCGGACAGGAGTTGTAGCAGTATTGAAAGTCCAAGAATTACCGGTAAAATACTCTCAACCACAGTTCACCCCCTTGTGCTGAGCGTAAAGCAACCTTGTCGTAACTGCGAATCAGCACTTTTTTATTGGTGAACTGCTCCTAGTATAGCTCCGGTTGCCTGCTTCCACAAGCTGAGATGTGATAGATGATGTGGGCGTGCGGTTGTGTCATGGAGTTTGCAGGTTTTGGAACGGGGGGGGAGAACCCGAGGTGATGTATGAACCGTGAAGAGTTGCAAGATCTTGTTTCAAGAGTTTCAGCTGAACAGTTCTCACGCTCAAGCGGCCCCGGCGGCCAAAACGTGAACAAGCTCAATACCCGTGTTACTCTACGGGTACCATTGGCGTCACTGTCCTTTTCTGAGCAGGATCACGCACGTCTGAGTGAACGGCTTGCCAATAGAGTAAACGTGAACGGTGAGCTCGTTGTTCATGCGAGCGAAACCAGGAGTCGCGAGACCAACCGTGTGCGAGCCCTGCAGCGGGCAACTGCCCTTATAGAGGATGCGCTACACATTCCGCATCAACGCCGCCCCTCCCGGCCGGGACGAGCGGCGCGCGAGCGCCGTCTCCGCGAGAAAAGAATAACCGGCAAGCGTAAACGCGACCGCTCCGAGCCTTCAGAGGAGTAGGACTGTCTCGTGCCTCGTCTTATCGTACCGTTTCGTAGCCGCCGGCGACACCATGGGGAGAGAACACGATCTGCCATAACTGATGATTGCGTGAGCGAAAACCTGCTGCGGATGAGAGCAGGTAAAACTTCCACATGCGGTAAAGAACACAATCTGCCATAACTGATGATTGCGTGAGCGAAAACCTGCTGCGCATGAGAGCAGGTAAAACTTCCACATGCGGTAAAACCTGTCACCATACTGCTCTCGCAGTTCCGGCCATGCTTCGTCAAAGTTCGCGGCCCAATGCATTAGGGTTGTATCGTAGTCGGCGCCGAAGTTGTGCCAGTCCTCCATGATAAAGCGCTCCTCGGCTGCTTCGCTGATCTGTGTTGCTGAAGGGAGCATAGCATGTGGGAATATGTAACGGGAGATCCACGGGTCGCCTTGGTGCACGGTGCGGCTGTTGCCGATGGTATGCAGAAGTAATAGTCCATCGTCCGCCAATAGTGTTCGTGCTGTCTTCATGAACGTATGGTAGTTCTTCACACCGACATGCTCGAACATTCCTATGGAATAAATGCGGTCGAAGGACTCATTAAGGTCGCGGTAGTCTTGAAAGCGAATATCAATGGGTAGATCTTTGTGGTGCTCTGCGGCATAGGCCACCTGACTGCGGCTAATGGTGACGCCGACAACTTCACAGCCGTAGTGCTCCGCCATGTAGCGTGCGGCTCCACCCCAGCCACATCCAATGTCGAGTACGCGCATACCGGGTTGTAGACCCAGCTTACGCGCAGTTAGGTCCAGTTTGGCTGCTTGCGCTTCCTCAAGGGTATCGGCCCTTTTCCAGTAGCCGCAGCTGTAGATCATTCGCGAGTCAAGCATGCGTGTATAAAGGTCGTTGCCAATATCGTAGTGTTCTTTGCCGACGGTAAATGCGCGGCGCTTGTTTTGCAGATTGAGGAGTTTGGCACGCACTATATCAAACGCTAGAACACGCGCCACCACCTTGCGATTTAGACCAGCGGAAAAAATGCGTGTCATCATCTCATCTAAGTGCTCACAGTCCCACCAGCCGTCCATATATGCCTCACCAAACCCCAGCGACCCTTCTGCAAGCACGCGACGGTAGAATCGCTCATCATTGACCTGTAAATCCCAGGGTCGGTCGCCGTTGATTTTCACATCGGTGCCCTCAAGTAAGCTTGCCATCTTGCTGCGGCTCCTACCTCTGGAAAAAACTGCCCGTGGTGGTTCGGAACCGACCAGTGTGGTCTGCACTCCGCTGCTGTTCCTTATGCCGGCATCAGGTTTTATTCCATACTTCATAGCTCCATCTCCTTTTCACTAGAGTAATATGGTAGATTGCAGGCGTGTAGTACTTTTTTGGAGTAAACGATAGTAGTTGATAATATTTGCGTTCCGGTCGGCTGATCCGGGTACAAAAAAACCGGTATGCCTGGACGTCAGTGCATACCGGTTAGGAATCCGGAACTACCCGAACAGTCTTATTATCGGGGCGGGGCAACAGGAACTTAAGTAGCATTTTTTACATGCTTCAGGACGCGCTAACTCCTACGTATTCATAACAGGCGTGCAGCGGCCGTGCGCAGCAGGCCTTTGTGGTATTCGGCACTCTGCGCAAGAGCGGTGTAGAGCCGCCGACTGTTCTCCAGCGCTGAGTCACCCGAGCGCCCACGCATCTTTTCAATATCATTGACCGTCTCCTGAATGAGAAAGCCTGCAACATCGCGAAAGCGAAGTTGGCTTATTTCTTGGTCGATATCGTTAAGTCGGCCAAGGTATTCATGCAGCTGCAGCTTCTTGGCCGGAGAAGCCGGTGACTTGGTGCCGGTTCTTGGCATTGCCTCCTCGGCTAATAGGGCTCCCCGTTTGGCAATCTGCTCGAGCTGTGAGAGTTCGTCACAGAGGCCGTTTACCACGCACGCGATACTATACGTGCGGGTCGGGCGTCCCTCAGTGTAGCTTTGTGCTTTCTGACGGAAGACAGATAAACGTGCATTGAGCTGCTGGCGGCAGACTGGAAGCGTAGCGGCCGCCTCAAGCGACAGTAAGCGCACGCCTTCTATTGCTACGCTCGCTCCAGATAGGGTGAAAGCAGGAGGCTCGGGTTGTTGCTGTAGTTGATTCTCAAACCAACGCCGATAAATCTCCATGCGCTTGTCTGTCAGCACGCTACCACCGTCTGCACTCTCGGTGAGGTAGGGAGACGCGTCATGAAGGTAGCGGAATGAGTGAGACTCCAAGGGATCTAACCGTGAGCACAAGAGTCGCGCACGCTCTTCAAAGAAGCTGCTTTTGCAGTGGGTTGCCCGCTCGGGAAATCCTAGATCCAGCCCAGCGCTGATAACCTGAGAGGCACCCATCCTACGTGCCAGGTCCCATGCTGCAGTCGAGACCGAACCTCCCGCGCCCAGCTCACCCATCGGCCCAAGCGCTTCTTCCAGCACTCTCCCAAGCGGAAAGAGTGATCCGCAGAAGACGCGGTCGGCTGCATTCAGCAGACGAAAGACCCGCGGATGCGTCGATGATTCCGACACCACGATACCGCTAAACTTGCGAGCTGCATCCAGATGACGTGTATTCCAGTACTGCGGGTCAACTATAACCGCTATATCCGGTTGCACCCCGGCTGCCATGAGTGGTGCAACCGAGGTGTCGACCGCCACCACAAGGCACCGCTCGGCCAGCTGTGGTAGCTGCGGTAAAACCTGATCTAGGCTCGGTCCGGCCGCGCAGAGCAATACAGGAACACCCTCGGCCAGTCCCTCGAGCAAGCGTAACGGTATTGCCACGGCACTTTGTTCGAGATTTCGGGTCAGGTTTCGTACCCACAGTTTTCCAAAACGCTTTAAGGTGTTTTGGTTGATCTCTGTGTGTGAACGGAGGCGTGCAACTGCTGCATCGACCGCTTCGTAGTACGTATGGTCCTTCTCGTAGACCGACCGCAACCTCAGGACCACCAGTTCGCGGGTTCTCTGTTCGTCAAGAAGCATTGCAACTGCATCAGGTGCAACACCAGCAAGTAGTCGTACCCGCGAATCGGCAAAAATCGGTCGCAGATCCCGGATCTCCATGGCTGCTTCAAGCAGCTCGGTGTCCGGCTCTACCACAATAATTTCTACCTCCGGTTGCTGGGTAAGCAACTCTTCTACATGGTAGGCAAGACCTAAACCGTAGCATGCCACCACCTCACAATCGGCGGGAAGTTCGGCCTCAATCAGCCGGCGTGCTTCACGGCGAGGATCGTATACACTGTGCAGGCGAACGCCATCAAGACTTGCCGTAACTTCACCACTACGGGTAGGCTCGCTCCGGAGCCGTTCCCTGTAGGGCGCTGCCGACTTGGTCATACCGGCGTCCGGGGAGTTGTCCGGGGCAGCACTGCTCTCCGTACTGTCGTTCATTCCAGCACCAGCCGTATTGTCATCTGCGGGGTAATATCGGTACCTGCTGGTGGATCCTGTTGTACCACCCATCCGTTACCGCTCATTTCTATAGAAATATCCTCCCGTTCATACAGAGGGAGTAACAGTCGTTTCGGCATACCGGTGAAGTCGGGGACGGTATCGCCCAACTTAGGCATGCGCGGTTCAGATATTGCTACTTGTCCGGAATGTTCAAGAATAATATCGTCTTCGGTTGGAATTCCAAGGTAAGGAACGATATAGTCCGCCAACTCTTTTAGTGGAGTGGTAGCAATGCGGCCTCCGTAAAATTCTCCTTCTTTGGGGTTGTCTATGACCATATAGGCGACGATTTGGGGAGCATCTTTGGGAAATATTGCCAAGGTAGAGGCCACAAAAGCACTGTCGGAGTACTGTCCAATCTCGGAATCAAATACCTCGGCAGTACCGGTTTTGGCAGCAATCTTTACGCCGTCGACCGCTATTCGCTGGGCGGTACCATCAACTGTCGAGCTGTACATATAATCCAGCATGCGGTCAGCAACTGATTGAGATACAACCTGCCGCACAGGCTCACGTTCCGTTTCGTATTGAATTTTGCCGTCGGCACTTACAATGCGTTTAACAATTTGTGGTTTCACCAAAACACCCTTGTTCGCTAGTGCACCGGCCGCCGCCATTATTTGCATCGCGGTCACTCCAATTTCCTGCCCAATAGAGATTGTCTGTCGGGAACGGCCACTCCATAGTTCGGGTTGGCGCAACAAGCCACGCTCCTCGCCGCTCAGTTCAACTCCGGTGCGCTCGCCGAACCCGAATCGGCGCAACATGTGATAAAAGGAGTCAGCGTCGACGGTGTCGGCAGCATAAGCTGCCCCAACATTGCTCGAGTACTTGATAATTCCCTCAGCATTGATAGTGCCATAGTTGCCAAGGTCACGAATGAGAAAGGACTCTGCATCATCGCTATATCCCTCCGATGTCTGAAACTGGTCCTGTGGACCAACTCCTCCGAGGTGCATAAACGAAGCAAGTGAGAACACCTTGAAGACGGAGCCAGGTTCATATACGCGGGTTGCGGGTCGGTTTCGCCGTTGTTCGGCGGTGTAACGTTGGAACTCGTTTGGGTCAAAGCTCGGAGAGGAAGCATAGGCGAGAATATCCCCACTATTCGAGTCCATTACCAAGAGCATAGTTGAGTCAGCGTTATGAGTTTCGCGTGACTGCCGGGCAATGCGCTCCGCCTCGGCCTGCACTGCCACATCAATTGTGAGAAATACCTGATCTCCAAAGCGGGATGTACCCGGCCGCGGAGAGAGCACATCGTTGAGGGAGTATTCCACCCCGTCGAGCCCCACGTTATCTACTCCTACATACCCAAGCAACGCGGCTGCCAGCTCCCGCTCTGGATAACTTCGCCCATGATCCGGACGTAAGGAGATACCACGCAGAAAACCTTCACTCCGGAGTTGTTGGATCTGGTCCGACTGACCTGGTGTTAGATTCCGTCGAAGTACAACGTAACTCAGCGATGAGTCTAATCGTCGGCGAACATCCTTTCCATCTGTATCGAGTATTTCGGCAAGCAATCGTGAAGTCTCTTCGATATCTTGGAGATCTGGTGTCCACGCGGCGACTGTGTCAAGTTGTGTCTGGAGGGCGAGAACGCGGCCGTTGCGATCCAAGATCGGGCCCCGTTCTGGTAGTGTCGTCGAGGTTGAAGCTGGCCTACGGGGGCTACTGCCGAGCATGACTGTAGCGTATTGGTACACAAGTACTAAGCTAAAAACCCCAAGAAGAGCAAAGACTATGCGATAACGAAGTCGCGACATTACTGTGTACCCCTGACGTTCGGGCTGTGCTCAGGTTTTGAGTTTTTCTGAGGTGTAAAGATTACTCGACCCAGAATATTCGAATGAGGTACTAAACCAAAGTGGCGCGAGTCTCTTGACACCGCCATGTTCTCTCCGGCAACGAATACAAACCCCTCGGGAACCCGGTCATAGTGTAAGAGTTCCTGGGCAACGTTCGGATTCAAGCGAAGTGTGGTGTTGGTGAGTGTCATTGTATCGCCGTGGATCTGAATGCTGTCATCTCCTGCTATAAGCACGCGCTTTAAGAGCTTTTGCTTTCCATCGGGAGCCTTAAACACAATGATAGCATCTCTTTGCGGCCTCTTCCATTGCACAAGATACAGATCGGAGAACGGAAGGCGTAAACCATATTCGGTTCGAAGTACAATTACCGTGTGTCCGCTTGTAATGCTTGGCTCCATTGATGCACCAACGACCGAAAATGGTTCAAATATGGTTATGCTAATCAGTATAGCCAGTGCCACAGCAACGAGAATTGCAGGGAGGGGGGTCCAGGTTTGGCCTTTCTGTGCGGCTCGAGTGATCATCGAGTTTTGCAGCTCACTATAATATGTGCTTGTAAAATTGTCGATATGTAGACTACTATGATGTCGGTAATTGAAGCACAATCCATTAAGCGCCGTGGTCGCAAGACCTTGTCTCGGATAAATAGACGTTCGTTCGATGGAGGTGATGTTATAGATCGCATTCGGCGGTTTAAAGCTACCGATGGAGCTGGCAGTCTCTTGGCAGCTGCCTCGCAACGAACGAATTCTCGGCGTCAGACTCCTAATCGCAGTTCTGCCGGGCGACGGCTTAGCCCGGCTTACTCCGCTGAGGGTGTGCGTACTGGCCTCATGCCGAGTATACGTTTTCGTGTGACCACCTTGGTTGCTCGCTATCAGCGAAAGCGGCGTTTATCAAACAGCTCAGTCACATCCAACCGTTCAATAAACTCGCCTGCCATTGGCTCAAAAAGACGTTCCGCTCAGGCATTCGCTTTCAATCGTGCGCAATTTCCGGGTCTGCAGACCTTGGTGAACGGTGCCGGTGGGGCGGTAGGTACCGGAGCACACATCATAGTTGGTGCAATTGCCGAAAAGCGGCGGGACCTCGATATTGCTTTCTTTACGGCGGTTGCTCTTACCGCTTTCCTCATTGCTCAGACTATGGGCCCCGGCAGTCTATTTGAGCAGCTGCTGGTATCACGTTCGGTTTATGGTCTTCCTCAAACCGAAGAGATTCGGGGTGTTTTGTCTAACTATATCGAACCACGTAACGAGTTCGATGTGATCGGCGAAGATATACAAGTAGACCCGGCACAGTTTAGCGCGCTTGAGGTGAGCGAGTATCGACTCGCAGCCGGTGATACTCTTTCGGCAATTGCATCACGTAATGATTTGCGAATAGATACACTGGTGAGTTTCAACCAGCTCGATGATGTGCGGCGCATGCAAATTGGGCAGGAGTTACGCATTCCAAACCGGGACGGACTGCTTTATACGGTAAGGCGTGGCGACACCCTCGAAAGCATTGCTCTGAGCTACGGTACATCTGCAACCGCTATTCTTGATGCAAACGATCTGCTCAGCACCAATATACGCATAGGTGAGCTTCTTTTTGTGCCTGACGCTCGAATGAATCAAACCGAGCTTGCTATTGTCCTTGGTGATGCGTTTCGGTGGCCCGCACAAGGTCGGTTCACATCGGGCTTCGGAATGCGACGAGACCCCTTTACTGGCATACGTCGTTTTCACAATGGTATTGATCTTGCAAATGTTCCTGGGTCACGAGTTGTGGCCGCAATGTCGGGAACGGTGGTCCACATCGAGAGTCAACCCGGGAACTACGGGCGTTTTGTTATTATCCGGCATGATAAAGGCTATCAGACTCTATATGCACATCTTCATGCATGTAGCGTTCGGGTAGGGCAGCGCGTCACTCAGGGCCAAAGCATTGGCAGTATGGGTAACACCGGCCGTAGCACCGGCCCACACCTGCATTTCTCAATAATCCGTAACGGTACCTTCGTAGATCCGATGCGCTACTTGAACTAGCGCAGCGGCCGTTTCCCGCGAAGCTTTTCCTTCGGCCCCCGCGAAATAATCTAATTGAGAACTATCCTCGCCCGTGACAGTGTTTATACTTTTTCCCGCTACCGCATGGGCAAGGATCGTTGCGCCCGACCTTTTCCATACCTCGGGTAACGACACCAGAGGGGTGTGCAGCGCCAGCTGCTCCACCGGAGGCAGGCATTGCGCCGCCTCCCGCGGCAGCTGGACTGCCGCCCGCTGTAGCACCGCCGCCGCTGGTACCGCCTCCGCTGCCAGCACCAGCACCAATCATCTGCATACCGGAATGGACCTCGGTTGTACGGGCGGTAGGTGCGCGGTGGAACCGTTGCGGTTGTAAGGTCTCTGCCTTTATTGCAAAAAGCTTTTTGGCAACCGCAGTGCGAATGCCGTGAATTAATTCATCAAAGATTTGAAACCCTTCAAGTTTGTACTGTAGCAATGGGTTCTGTTGTGCGTAGCTTCGTAGGTAAACCGCTTCGCGCAAGGCCTCGAGGTTTTCCAAGTGATCTTGCCAGCGACTATCTATATTGCGCAGGTACTCAAAGCGCACCGCTAAATTAAAGCGCTCGGTGCCTGCAATCTCGGCCTTATGCCGCAGATTCTGCTCCATCTCCGATGCCAGACTGTCCACAAGTTCACGTGGTTGGATCTTAGCCAGTTCTGCTGGGTCCCGCTCCGACACAAAGAACAGCTCCTGTTTCAACTGCTCAAGCAAATTCTGGAACGCGGCCTCGTTCTCGCCGCGGTCTGAAAGATATTCGGCTGCGGAAGACTCTAGTATTTCAACTGCCGTATTGAGCACTCGGCCGACTAAGTCCGGCGCGTCTAAAATATCGTCACGCTGCCTGAATATAACCTTACGTTGCTCGTTAAGCACGTCATCATACTCAAGCAGATGTTTGCGAATATCGAAGTTTCGTTCTTCAACCTTTTGTTGAGCCTTTTCTATGCTGCGGTTGATGAGGCGGTGATTGAGGGGTTCTCCCTCGGGAAGTCCTTTTTCCATGAGTGACTTGAGGTTGACTGATCCCTTACCAAAAAGCCGCATAAGGTCGTCATCCATAGAAAGAAAAAAGCGAGACTCTCCCGGGTCACCTTGGCGTCCGGAACGACCACGAAGTTGATTATCAATGCGACGTGATTCGTGGCGCTCGGTACCAAGTACGTAGAGGCCTCCAGCCTGCTGCACCTCTTCATAGTCCTTGCGCCAGGCGCTAAACTCCTTTTCAAAGGCGGCTTGATACTCGTCCTCACTTGCCTCGGTACCGACCTTGCGGCGGGCTCGGAACTCCGGATTACCGCCCAGCTTAATGTCAGTACCACGTCCGGCCATGTTCGTGGCAATAGTAACCGACCCCTTGGCGCCTGCTTCGGCAATAATTAAGGCCTCACGTGCGTGGTTCTTGGCGTTCAGCACTTCGTGCCTCACACCACGTCGCGTAAGCAGGTGCGCAAGTTTTTCCGAACGTTCAATTGAGACGGTACCAATAAGCATTGGCTGACCCTTTTCGGTCGCCTGTTTCACTTCTTCGGCAATTGCGGTGAACTTTTCGTTTTCATTCACATAAATGACATCGTCTTGGTCAAGTCGTGCCAAGGGACGGTTGGTGGGAATAACGACAACGTCAAGGCCGTAAATATTGCCGAACTCCTTAGACTCGGTCTCGGCCGTACCGGTCATTCCCGAGAGTTTTTCGTACATCCGGAAGAAGTTCTGGAAGGTGATAGTTGCAAGCGTGCGGTTGCGCTGGGCAATGCGAATGCCTTCCTTGGCTTCTATTGCTTGGTGAAGCCCCTCGGAGTAGCGACGGCCGTGTAGAATACGGCCGGTGAACTCATCGACGATTTGAACAAGACCGTCTTTGACAACGTACTCGGTATCAAGTTCATATAGCTTGTGCGCTCTGACGGCTTGGGTTACATGGTGAATGTACTCGAAGTTTCCTTCGTCGAAGAGGGAACCGCTGATAATCTTTTGACGTTGGAGGAGTGCTTCAATGTGATTAAGTCCTTCGTCGGTGAAACTTACACGCTTTCCCTTCTCATCGAGTTTAAAGTCACCTTCCGGCTCCTCGGGATAGTCATCGGTCTCAGGGTCCTTGGCACACTCGACTAAATCGCCAACGATGCGGTTGACCTCCGAGTACTTGCGCGTATCGTCTTCGGTCTGTCCCGAAATGATGAGTGGAGTACGTGCCTCATCGACTAAGATTGAGTCGATCTCGTCAACAATACAGTAGTGATGATGTCGCTGTACCTTGTTGCCTGAATCAAACCGCATGTTGTCCCGCAGATAATCGAACCCAAACTCGTTATTGGTACCATAGGTGATGTCGCACCTGTACGCTGCTTGCCGTGCGGAGACCTCCATCTGGGCAAGTATGGCACCGACACTGAGCCCAAGGTAGTTGTAGATGGGCCCCATCCAGCCAGCATCGCGTTCGGCAAGATAGTCATTGACGGTAATCATATGCACGCCCTTGCCAGTCAGTGCATTAAGATAGGCCGCGGTCACCGATGTTACGGTTTTTCCCTCACCCGTCTTCATTTCCATGATTTTTCCCTGGTGTAGGACAATACCACCAAGTAACTGAACGTCGTACAGGCGCTCCCCCAAAACGCGGCGGGCCGCCTCGCGCGCGAGCGCGTAAGCCTCAGGAAGCATTTCGTCCAACGACTCACCGTCAGTATAACGTTGACGAAGCTTGTCGGTTTCCCGGGGAAAGTCTTGTTCCTGGAGTGATAATGCCCAGTTCTCGCAGGCGTTAATATCATGGAGTATTGGTAGTAGTGTTTTTAAGTCGTGCTCACTTTTGGAGCCGAAGACAACATCGATTAGATTTTGGACCATGCGCTACTGTAGCCGAATTAGGAAAGCCGGGTCAAGATTGACAGAGAATACCGGCGCCAGGTACTATAAGGCGCGGTGGCAGTAAAATTACTTCCGTTTCACATAGTCCTGTTAGGGACCTTAATCCTTCTCCTCCTTGCCAGCTGCAATCGTTCCCAGGTTGTTGCGCTCGAACGTGAAGATCTTTTTGAACTGGCAATGGGACGGTTGGAAAGTGAGCTCGATCTATTTCATGCTCCTGGGAAACCATTGCAGGCAAAAACTCGCATTGTCATGCAGGACGGAATGTTTGCCATTGCTAACGGTAGTGCCAATAAGATTATGACCTTCACCTCGTACGGTGACCTGGTCTCAATGGTCTACAACCCGGATGATAATCCAAGACCGGTGTTGGTGCAGAGCGCTCAGCGCGATGGGACTGTCAATAACCGGCGTGCCGTGCCATATAACTTCACGCAGGTTGGTGAGATTGCGCTCACCTCAGATAACACACTATTGGCTGAGGAACGGCTTCCTCCAGAACGTGCAAGTTACGACGAAGAGCTACAGGTAAGTCTCAATCGCCTTATACTCCGGTTCGGACAGGACGGCACACTGCAGGACTATCTTGGCCAGGAAGGCATTGGTGGGAGTCCGTTTCCTTACATTGAGAGTCTTCACACCACGGATCGCGATGAGGTTGTGGTGATCTCGCGTACGCTCGACACATGGCTCATCTTCTGGTTCAGTGCCGCCGGTGATCCGCTCTACACGGTCGAGATCCCCATGGACCGGCTGCCCCTACCCGACGATGACGGCGACTATATTCCAACCCTTGAGACTATACTCCCCGATAGAGAGTCGAGACGTCTCTATCTAAGCTTAAACTACTACTACCAGTCGCAAGATTCGGAGACTGGTGCCCGCTACGGTATAGAGATCTTTGCTTCGAGAGTGTACTGGCTCGACTTAGAGACCGGGCGGTATGAGGGGTATGTTGATGTGCCCGAAAACGTTCATAGCGTTGTCGGAAGCAGTATTTTTGAACGTGAAGAGCTGCGATACCTCTACGAACTGGTCGGGGTCGCTCCTGGTGAGCATTTTCTTCTACTGAGCCGTGAGGACGAGCGACGTTCACAACTTCTGGTTATGAATAGCTCCGGGCGAGTACTGGGGCGACGCAATATTGTGGTAGACGACAAAGGTATGTTCTATCGCACCTTCCATGTTTCACCGGAGGGCATACTTACCGCACTACTGGCCGATTTCGACGGTGCAAGTGTTGTCTGGTGGCGAAGCGATCGTCTTATGCGCAGCCTTATTCAGTAAGACTGCTGGCAAGGGGGCACTGTGTACACACTTCCAAACTCGGCCGAGATGGCAAACATCGATATCGAAACTCAAGAGACATATAATATTTCAGGTTTACTACTCATGGAAAACGCAGCCCGCTCACTTCTTGAGGCGTTGACCAAGTTTGTGCGTGATTCGGGGTACACGGTCCAAGCGGTACGGATCGTATTTGTTGCGGGGCCCGGAAACAATGGAGGAGACGCACTTGCGCTTGCGCGCATGTGGTTATGTCTGGCGGGCGGAAGTCCGCGGGTCCTGCTGAGTACTGAGCCCAAAAGCGGTACCGCATCCGCCGTTCATCTGGAAACAATTGAACGGCTTGGCATTCCGGTTTTGTGGGATACTATTCCGCATGGTGAAACGGCACGGAGTGAGTTGCAGGCGGCGGAGGTGATCGTTGACGGAGTGTTTGGTACCGGATTGCGTGGTGGTCTCCGGCCGGAAGCTGCCGCTCTGCTTGAAAGTATAAACCAAGCTTCGGCCTGCTGCGTATCCATAGACATTCCCAGTGGTATTTCCGACGACTATCAGGGTGACCGAGTTGCGGTAAAAGCACAGCTAACCCTTGCTGTTGAGCTACCCAAGCTGTGTTATTACACCGAGGCCGCACGGCCACTTTGTGGGGCTATCTGTGTTGTGCCCTTGGGCTTTCCGCCAGCTCTCATACAACCTGAGCTGAGAGGACAGACTGCCGCGAGTGCGAAGTCTGGCCAAACAGGGAATACAACAAGCACGCGAGCGGTGTTGCTCACTGCAGCCGATCTTTCGAGGTTTATTCCAGACTTTGATCCTTATGCGCACAAGTATCAGCGGGGCGCACTGGTGGTGTTTGCTGGTTCGGCGAATTTTCCAGGTGCTGCAGTTTTGGCCTGTAATGCGGCCCAGCGCACTCGGGCTGGCTACGTGTATCTGGCTAGTGACCCTGATGCGTTACGGCGGATGTCAGCGCTTGACCCGGCGGTTGTAGCGGCAAGCGCGGGCAGCGATACGCAGGCTCTGAGAGCAGTGGATTTTCACAAGTTCGGCGCAGCCGTTGTCGGGCCCGGTTGGGGACGAGACAGCACGAGAGTAGAGCAGCTGAAACAGTTACTGGGTGTTCTTCCTCCCGGCGTGCTGGATGCCGACGGTTTGTACGTTTTAGAACAGGTGCTGAGAGAAGGGTCTTTGGCTAAGGTTTCACCGGTAGCTGGCTGGATACTCACTCCCCATCACGGCGAGTTTGAGCGGCTGGGCTTTGGGCCGGTACCCAAGGACGCTGCTGCACGCAAGACCTTGCTTGCTGAGTGCTCTGCCGAGTTGGACTCGGTTGTGGTGCTGAAAGGACCGGTCACCTGGATTATGGCTCCCGACGGACGTTGTGCAGTGTACGACGGTGCGGACCCACTGTTGGCGGCCGGTGGAAGTGGTGACGTTCTCTGTGGTTGCATTGGCTCGTTTCGTGCTGCAGGTGCCGAGGCGTTTAACGCTGCCTGTGCAGGCGTGCTTACTCTGGGGGCGGCAGCGCTGGAGGCTCGTAGGCGGTACGGGGTTTTCAGCCCGAGTGATTTGCCCCTTGAACTCGGCAAGGTCGTTGCACGAGCCAAACAGTTGCAGACCGCTTCTGACGGCTACTCCGCAAGGGTCCGACGGCTACTCCGCAAGGGGAGGAATGCATGAGTGCGCGTGAGACTAACGACCCAACCGGGGCGCCACACTTTCACTATAGCCGAGCCGAGCGCCTGGGTTATGATCCCGCGACTTCGAGTAAAAAGAAGCCCGAAGGCATTTTTAAGCGCAACAGATCCTTGGCAATCATACTTCTTGACCTGGCCGTTATTCTACTCGTCTACGTAATCTACCTGGTGTTCCTTGCGCCGGATGCGAGTACGGCACGGATGAGCTCCTACGAGTTTCGTTTGCGGGCGGTGCAATTTGGAGATGATGTGCTTGTGACTCTTGCTGTTCAGTCGTTATCGGAGGCCGGTACTCCCAGCCGTGCAGGAGAAGGTATACTGGAGGTCGTGCTCAGTGATCAAGACGGTACCGAACTCATACGTCTCATTGAAATACCGCCTGAGCATGGCGGAGAACGTGTGTTCCGTCAAATAATTTCGGACTATAGACCACCACGCGAACGAGGGCTCGTTTTTGCAGATCTGCAGCTTGGTGAGAACGGAACGCGTTTGCAGACGTCGGTCTCGCAGGAATAGATCCGGTTTTGGCCTTCTACGACTGTCGGTTGACCGAATGTGTCTATGTGCTATACTTTTGAACTAACATGTGTAGATATCACCAAGTTCAAGGATGGAATAAGTTATGGCAACAATAGCCCCCCAGGTATTCTTTTTATCGGTTTTTGTAAATCTATTCGCGGCACTTGCATTGAGCTTTCCAATCCTTGAAGAACGGTTGCGACTATCAAATCTATTTCAGCCCGAAATTTTCCATAGTCGGCGTTTTCGGCTCTTACTTGGGAGCGTTGCCTTTGTGGTCGGCTTTGCAAAACTTGTGATTGTTACACCTCCTAATCCTCCAGTCATTGGCGACCTCATTCCGGC
>JAIVHN010000182.1 GCA_020201015.1 Spirochaeta sp.
TCCAAGACTATGTTACTCATGCCGGTAAGGTACTCATTAAGCAGCCGAACCAAGTCGCCCGGTGACATCTTCTCAGCAATAGTAGAAAAACCCTTAACGTCGGTAAACATTGCGGTAAGCACCTTGGAGTCACCCCCCAAGCTCAGGCGTTCCGGATCTTCAATAATCTGGCTAATAACATCTGCAGACAGATAACGCGAAAACGCGGACCTGAGAAAGCTCTTTTCACCCTCTGCCCGCAAGAACTTTACCAACGAAATTCCAAAGAAACTCAGAAACACGGCCATTGCAGGAGTGAAAACTGAAAGAAACATACCGGTAAATACGAAGAAGGCAGAAACCCCCACAATGACCGCGATCAAGAACAAAAGCCCTACAATTATTGCTCGTTTCGGGGTTGCGCCACGAATCAGCAGCGCCACCACGAAGCTCAGAATCAGGCCGAGAACCATGCCGTACCATGGCGGTAGCTCGACCAGGAAGTCTCCAGCCAAAATAGTGTTAGCTACCGCAGGGTGAATTCCAACATTGATGTACTGTTCATCAAAAGGGTTTACACCAATATCCGTCGTGGAGATACTAGTGTGTCCAATAACGGCAAAGGCACCGTCAAATGTACTCTGCAGCCGCTCTCGCAACTCAATCAAGTTGGTAGCAATGGCCCCGGTTGCCTCAAAGAAAAGCGGCGCATCTTCAAGAATCGCCTCATAGTCTTGACGCACGTGGTCGGGCAGGTCTTCCGACTCCAGTACACGATTCAACTCACCTAAGAGGCGTTCCTCGGCATCACTTTCAAAAAAGCGGGCAAGCCGCGCAAAAAAGAACTCGCGCACCTCCTCATATTCATCCATGAGTTCACGGTCTCCGCCCGCCATGGCACGGTCACGTAGTCTTTGCCCGTGGGTATAGGCCGGGAGCAAGTCCTCACCGGAGTCGTGAAAACTCAGGAATCCAGCATCTTCCATAGCCACAAGATTGTAGAGAAGATCCTCCTCATACAGGTCATGTACCACCAGATCATTAAATGAGACGTGAGTAAAGCTGTCGGCATACTCCTTTGGTGGCCAGGTAATGAGCATGCGTCCGTCAAAGCTTCGTGGAATGCGAATGTCGCCAATGCCACGCTCAGGGTGTTGCGCATCACGCAGGATGAAAGCTCCGGGGCGCACCTCGATGTCCGGGTTACCTAACCAATCCAACAAGGGGCGAAAAGCCAACTGCGCAAATGGCCTGTCTTCGTGGATTGCCAGCAGCTCAATCCGGCGCCGGACGCCGTCCTGGTCAACGACAACGTTAGGAAAGCCAGCGCCTGCCGCCCGTGTGGCGATGGGTGGCAAGGTAGGTTGTATGTCGGCCGCCACCGGGAGTGTATCCAGTGCGCCGGTAACATTTGAAAGGGCAATCTCATTCAGTACATAGTCTCGGTGTTCCTCACTCACCGATATAAGGCCGACATCGTCAGGCAACATAGTGTTGGTATAAAAAACGTTGCCAAACAAACGTGCAGACTGCCCCAAGTACTCATCGTTATCTCGTGCGATGGACCGAACCAAACTCAGCAGCTCTGCCCGTGACTGGTCGGTCAAATCTACCAGCTCCAGCACGAACTCCTCAGCCTCTTCCAACGGTATCATGCCGCTCTGAAGGGCTCCGAACAGCGACTCAATATTGTCACGTAGGAGCCCAAACTCTTCGGCAAAGGCCAGCGGGATTTCATTCTCAAGCAGCTCGGAGTCGACTCCCCGCGGACTGCGATCAACATACTCAATATCAAACAAGGCATAGTTGAGCCCAAGTTCGCGAGCTACGATCAACCCGTCGGCAACCACATGTCGACTCCATGGCCACATACCCACCTGCGCTATTGCCAGGTCATCAATGTCCAGCAAAATGATGTCTGAGCGTTCCTCTACTGGTTTACGCATGCCGAGCAGTTGGTCATATGCGGTGCGTTCAAGTGCACGAAACTGCGGCAACAGTCCCGCTAGCGCAACCAGAATTGCCGCGACCACTGCAATTAAGAGATATTTATTTTGTTCATTTTGACGTTTGGACATATGACCTCCGAAGTGAGCCTAAGATACCACACCAAGGCTAAATGATCGATAACGTGCATAGTACTGCGGACCCAAGCTTTTGCAAAGGCCGATATGTCTGTGCCTACGGGTCTACGTCTTTAGCGATTCTGCTTCTTGACAGCTTCTTCCTGCAGATACGCTATCACCTTGTGCTCATCAATCATTGATAGCAAGGCCCAGCGGCTTTCCTCGTCCTTGAGTACACCGGAAATAGTAGACAGGAGTTGTAAATGTGGGCCCGGGTTGCTCTTAGGCGAGACAATAAGGACAACAATATACGTAGGTTCGCCGTCTACCGAGTCAAAGTCCATACCGTCACGGGCAAAGCCGATAGCAAAGCTCATGCGCGAAGCACCGTCACTCTTGGCATGTGGAACGGCAATACCATACTGCATGCCTGTACTGAGTACTCGCTCACGGGCTATCGCGTCTGCTGTAACCCGCTCTCTATCTTTAACACGACCGGCTGCAAACAGCGTATCAACGAGCTCCTCTATAACCGCCTCTTTCGTGGTGCCTGTCAGGCGCATTTTCACGCAACGGGGTCCGGAATAGCGACCAAGCGCAAACTGATCGTGCCCCAACTCCGCCGAGATCTCGCGCCCCATCTCGGTGGGCTTGGACACGGTCTTTAGTTGTTCAACGGTGCGGTGCAGGTCAAGCAGCGCCTCGTAAACGACCGTCTTGATAAAGCCCACCGAGTTCTGGTCGGAACTAAACACAATGCGATCCGAGTACACTGTGAAGGAGAAGAACACATCCTCCTTACGCATGCGATACACAGTCTCTTCAAGATCTATTCTGTGGGCAAAAAAGCCCTCGCTGCGAAATTCCTTAAGAACTGCAGCCTCGACAAGTTCAGTCATGTTTGCGTTGGGGAACTCAAAGCGCGTTAGTATGCCCCCGGGCGCTACGAACTTTTTACGCGTGCCGACGCCGTCACGCTCCATTATTTTTTTGAGATTTGGCGACCCCGCAATGGTAGACAAAAGCACAAGCAGCACGGCAACTCCAAAAAGACGTGCATCAAGAATCCCGCCCGATACACCAATGCCGGCAATAATAAGCGCCACTTCACCCCGAGGCACAAGACCGGAGCCGATTCGCAACGCACCCAGTTTATTGAAACCCATGAGAAGCGCGGGCCCGCCGCTGCCAACGAGTTTGCCTATATTCGAGGCAATTGCAAAAGCTAATCCAAGCAGCAGCACATCCCAGGAAAATAAAACCCAAATATTAACCAGCATGCCCATGACCGTAAAAAAGATCGGCACAAAGAAAGCCGTCAGCGGTTCCATGTTCTCCTGTATGACATACGCTATATCGGTCTTAGATAAGGTCAGTCCCATGACATAGGCACCGATAATCATTGCAAGACCGGACATTTCAAAAATTCCGGCCAAGAGGAAGGACAATCCTAAAGCGAGCACACTAAAGACAGTGGCACTCTTGAACCCCTTAAGAAACTCGCCAATTCGACGCGCAAAGATGAGGCCCAGAGCGGTAAAACCTAACCATACTCCGATTGCCAAAAAGAATATTCTTGCTACCTCGCCCCACTCAATGCCGCCGTTGCCGCTCTCGGTAGCCGCAATAACACCAAGCGCCACCGCGAGGCCTACTATTGCGAGCACATCTTGCACAACCGCCGAACTGATAATAGTAACGCCTTCGGGAGAGTCTATGCTCCGCGCTTCAGACAAGATCCGTGCAGGAATGCCAACCGAGGCCGCCATACTCAGCACTCCAAGGAAAATACTCTGCGGAGCACCCATCCCAAGCCCCATGCCCACCGAGATCGCAACGGCACCTAATACAAATGCCAAAAACGCCCCGCTTACGCCAATCACACTGCCCTTTACCGAGAAACGTAAGAACATGGCAAGATCGGTTTCGAGACCGGTGGTAAACAGCATGATGATGGCGGCAATTGTTGCGAAGCCGTAAAGCTCGGTTGTGACCGGAACTGCTCCAATAACAAGCGGGAACACGCCATCCACTAAAAACGGAACCGGGACTGAACCAAGCAAATAGGGGCCAATCACTATACCGGCAACTAACTCACCCACTAGAGACGGGAGACCAAAACGTCGGAATAAAGATCCAAATGCTCGCGCGGCAAAAATTATTATGCCCAGTTGCACCGCAAGCACCGTCATTTCATGGGTTAAACCGGCGCCATACTCACCGGTAGATGCAATAAGCGGCCATGAAGTGCCTAAGAGACACACAAGGCCAAAAAAGAGTCGTCGCAAAGCGCGGGATTGAAAGGCATGCAGTTGATGCAGAATCATTTGTTACAAACTATAGAAAGCTCGATAGCTGATGTCAATGCACGAACCTACGTCATCACCGCAATTGTATTGAGTTGCGTGGCAAACAATTCCAGAAGAGCTATACTAGAAGTATGATTGGTACATACTTCTGGCTCAATAACGAACTACGTCCGGTTGCCGAGGCGGTCGTCCCGGCCGATGACATTAACTTTGCTTACGGGTTTGGGGTCTACGAAACCCTTAAGATCAGAAAGCGACTCCTTTATTTCAAGGAACAGCATGTAGATCGGTTGCTACATTCCACACATATCATAGGTCTTGAGCACCCGTACCAGGCGGCGGACCTATCTCACGCTCTGTCGGAATTGTGCAGAGCCAACTCCTTGGAAGACGCAAACATCAAGATGTTGTTAATTGGAGCCGAGAGCCCCGAACATACCAAATTATACATTATGGCACTCGCGCCGTTTTTCCCCCCGCGCACAAGTTACCGTGACGGGGTGCACACCATCACAGTTCAGGCTGAACGACCATTTCCAGAAGCCAAGTCGCTGTCCATGCTGGTAAGCACCATTGCCTTCCGTTCGGCGCGCCGCGCAGGCGCGTATGATGCACTCTTGGTTGACCGTGAAGGGTTTATTCGCGAGGGCACGCGTACGAATGTGTTCTACTGTGACATGGCGTCGCCTGAGATCGTGTACACGCCGCCACGATCTACGGTGCTTGACGGAGTTACCCGAAGAACTGTAATTGAGGCCCTGAATGAAGATGGGATAGATGTGGTGGAGCGTTCACTTCATTCGGGCGAGCTGGGCAAGTTTTGCGGGCTTTTTCTCACCAGCACCTCAAGCAAGATCATACCGGTTGCTTCGGTAGATTCACACCAGGTGCCTGGATCATTACTTACCCGGCGAGCACTCAAGGTGTACAACGACTACCTCGAGCGCTACCGGGCAAGCCTGGATAAGCAGGCAAGGTAGCAGGACGAATCCTCCTACCATGCCACACGGTATACTAACTACTCTTTCGCCTCAGGCGATTCCATGTAGCTGTTCTTCTCCTTCACGAGTACACCGGCAAGTACCAGCAACGCGATTAGGTTCGGAGCCGCCATGAGTCCATTCATAGTGTCCGCAATACTCCAGATCAGCTCAAGACCACCAACGGCACCGACCATTAAGAAGCCAAGGAAGACAATGCGGTACGGCAGCACAATTTTCTTGCCGAAGATGTATTCCCAACTCTTCTCGCCGTAGAAAGACCAGGTAAGCATGGTGGTGTAGGAGAACAGAATAAGACCAACAAGCACGATTGTACCACCTGGGCCCGGAAGTCCGGCATTGAAGGCCGCCGATGCGAGGCCCGCACCCGTTTCACCGGTTTCTATAACTCCGGTAGTAAGAATAACGAGGGCTGTCATGGTACATACAACGATGGTATCAATGAAGACTTCCCAGATACCCCACATACCCTGACGAGTTGGAGAGTTCTTGGCCTGGGCATGGATAATAGACGCGGCACCCAGTCCTGCTTCGTTTGAGAAGATACCACGAGCAATACCAAAGCGTACCGCCATAGCTACACCAGAACCCGCAAATCCACCGGCTGCTGCCGCAGGGTTAAAAGCATAGTAGAAGATCTGGCCAAAAGCAGAACCAATCTCTGCAACATTCATCAATATGACAACCAACGAACCAAGTACATAAACAACGGCCATGAACGGCACCAGTTTTTCAGCTGTTGCACCAATTCGCTTAACGCCACCAAGAATAACCGCACCAACCAACACGATAGCTATACCACCGGTGACCCAGGTCGGCACGCCGAAGGCACTCATAGAGTCCGCCATAGTGTTAGCCTGTACCATGTTGCCGATGCCGAGGGCTGCGATACCCGCAAGCAATGCATACACTACAGCAAGCCATTTCCATTTCGGACCAAGCCCTTTCTCGATGTAGTACATAACACCACCGCGAACGGTGCCGTCGGCATCGACCTCACGGTATTTGACACCCAGAGATGCCTCACCAAATTTTGTGGCCATCCCCACAAGGGCAGATATCCACATCCAAAAAATGGCTCCAGGTCCACCAAGGGCAATTGCGGTACTTACACCGGCAATATTACCAACACCGATAGTGGCCGCCATTGCCGAACTAACGGCCTGGAAGGAGCTAATTGCTCCACCCTCTTCTTCTTTTTTCCTGCTAAAGAAACGGCCAAAGCTCTGTCTCCATGTCAGCCTAATTTTGGTGAACTGAAAAAAACCAAGCCGCACGGTCAAGTACAGACCGGTTCCAATAAGAAGAACCATAAATGGGGGGCCCCAAACGATTCCGTTGAGCCAGCTGTTAAATGCCATCAATGCGTCCACAATGCACCTCCGCTTTTCTGTTAAGGTTATGTAACGCTTAAGAGTAAAACACAGTTTCAAAGCCCGTCAAGACAAACAACTCACCAAACCACTTAAATTTGCAATATGTCATGAATCTTCGGCAGAACTGTCAAATCATCGGGATTTTCTCGTGCGCTTGCGCGCATCTTGGGTCGCGGGCAAGCTTGTGGTTCGCTTGATGTATCCGTATAATGCGGGCATAGTGTCGATTTTACAAACATCGATCCGTTACGTACACACAATCTCATATAAGGAGCGCATTGAATGGCCAACGAAAAAACTTATGTCATGTTAAAGCCCGGCGTGTTAGAACGCAAAATTGTAGGCGAAATCCTCAGCCGTTTTGAGAAAAAAGGGCTACGCATTGCCGCGCTTAAGTTACGGAAAATTCCCCGTGAACTCTGCGAGCAACACTACGCCGAACACAAAGACAAATCCTTTTTCGGTGAGTTGGTTAACTATGTTACCGGAGGCCCGGTAGTTACCATGGTTATTGCCGGTGAAGAAGCAATTGCCACGGTCCGCAAAATTTGCGGAGCAACGAAACCGGCAGATGCAGCTCCCGGGACAATTCGCGGCGACTACGGCGCGGTGGTCACAAAAAATGTAATTCACGCATCGGACTCTGCGGAAAGTGCCGCTCGTGAGATTAAGCTGTTCTTTGAGATTGACGAGGTCATTGATTACACAACCGGGGACGACGTCTTCTTGGTATAGCGGCGTGGTGCGGTGGACTGATCCAGACTGCGCATGAGATGACGCGCATGTCGAAACAGCCCACCTCTGGACAAGGCTCTCTAAGTTCTGGTACGATGCTGGACATTCCTTTCTACGGCGCCGTACCCAAGTGGTAAGGGGGAGGTCTGCAAAACCTTTATTCACCGGTTCGAATCCGGTCGGCGCCTTCCTTCATTTATTTCCCTGTAGTTGAAAGGTTTTCGTACGGCCCGCGGTGCAGCCCTGTGTTCCGCGTGGTCGTCATTTCTCGTGCCACTTTGGTAGCCGTCCTCCAACTGCGCGTTACCTTGGTCTACCCGCACGGTGATACCAGTACATTGCTACCAACATAATTCCATGCCCCACGAACTCCTGCGGCGGGTTGTTAAGAATCTCGTTTACCGGCAGTAGCTCCACATCTATAATTTCGTTCTCGTCCAGATTACGGTCGGCTGCGGCGTGCAGCCTATAGGGATCAACCGCCAGGAATGTAGACACGGTATTAGTCATGAAGGCTGGGTTCGGGTTGGTTGCGCCAAGAAATGTGAACTCCTTGGCCGCGTAACCGGCCTCTTCCGCCAACTCGCGTGCGGCAGCCTGCGCCGCGGTTTCTCCTGTGTCTACCATGCCTCCGGGGAACTCTAAAGCTATGCATGCGCCACCATGCCGATACTGTCGCGCCATGAGAAAACAATCACGAGCCTGCTCGTCTTTCACTACTGCTATGACGTTAGCCCAGTCCGGCGAGTTTACCAAGGTAAAAGGTTCTCGCCGACCGTCTGAGGACTCATGAACTACTCGTTCAACTGTGAAAATTTTGCCGTCTAAAACTGAAGATCGATCACGTTCGGTCCAATATAGGTGTGCATCTTTCATAGAGTTAAAGTGTAGTCGCCCATCTAAAGGGACTCAAGTACCCTCCCACACAAGATGCCGCATTCACCGCTCAAACCTGTTGACACAGGGCGTACTGCGCACGCTAGATGGAACTCATGAAAGCTACACTGCAAGACATCGTCGACCAGGTGCACGAGTCGTATCGCACAATTGGCGGCATTAACCACATTAGTGGCCCAAGCCTGCCGTCACGCAGCGTTGTTATCGAGATTATGACGGACTTTGAGTCGCTCATTTTCCCCGGCTACCGCGAAGAAGAGTCGCTGAGCCATGAAAACCTGCGGCTTTCAATATCGGAACGCTTAAGTCGGCTGGCGTGCGAACTCACTACCCAGATCCGAAGCAGCATGCGATTCAAGCGGGTAACTGCTGGCGAAACTGAACCACCGGAGCAGGCTGCATGGTCCGAGGCTGAGGATCTTGCTATGGGGTTGCTTGCACTCCTACCGGAGATTCGCACCCGCGTTCAGATGGATGTAGAGGCGGCCTTCGCGGGTGACCCGGCAAGCAAAAGCCACGATGAGGTGATACTTGCTTATCCCGGCATAGAGGCTATTCTCATACACCGTATAGCTCATGAGTTCTGGATTGCCGGGATTCCGCTGCTGCCCCGAATGATGAGTGAGATTACCCATGGGAAGACCGGAATCGATATCCACCCTGGAGCCACCATCGGCGACTACTTCTTTATTGACCACGCCACCGGTGTGGTTATTGGTGAGACAACTATTATTGGCAGCGGAGTCAAGATTTACCAAGGAGTGACTCTGGGTGCGCTGAGTGTGAAGAAAGAGGAAGCCAACAAGAAGCGCCACCCCACGATAGAGGACAACGTAACGATTTACGCTGGCGCAACGATACTGGGCGGTCGCACTGTCATTGGTCGCGGGTCAATCATTGGAGGCAATGTCTGGATAACCAACTCGTTGCCAGCTGGCAGTACAATCTACAATCGACCGGCCGACTACATCATCAAACAGCAGGATAGCGCGGCACCGGACTGGCAGATTTGAGTAGGCGCCGCTGGATCTACGCGTGCGCCGCGTGCGCCGCTGGATCTACGCGTGCGCCGCGTGCGCCGCTGGATCTACGCGTGCGCCGCTGGATCTAAGCAGCGCCGCGTGCGCCAACACCGAAACCGTTAGCCACTAACGGTCCGCATAGGATACTCCTCGGAAATATAACTTTCCTCAAAGCCGTCTACCGCCTGTACCCAGTCCAGGAACTTGTCGGCTTCGGCTTTGTTTGTGTATGGCCCTACCCGCAACCGGAAGAATGTTGTGTTGTTATGGTCAATTGAGGTTATGCGGCTACCCAGGTTCTGCTGTTGCAGGCGAACTCGTGCCTGTTCTACCCTGTCGCGGCTTGGAGATGAAATTACCTGTATCCAGTACTCGGTTACACGCACTCGCTGTTGAGCTGGCTCGGCTGGCGCTGCCTCTTCGGCAGGGCGTGCGGGTGCTGCACGTTGTGGTTCTCCTTGCTGATCCGGTTGCGAGGCAGGCTCACGCGGTGCGGGCTTAGTTGCTGTTGGCGCCGGATCCGCGGGAACGCTTGGACGCGTATCCTCGGTGACCCTGGGCTGCCGGCCGTTTTTCGGCTGCGAGAGCGTGTCGTCGACTCCGTAGATGATAATTACATCATCATCTGCACCGCGGGGTTCCTCGGGAAGCAGTTCTACAGAGTCGGTAGCCGTTTCAGGGCTGCGTATAAACTCAATAGGATCAAAACTGCGCCGCGGGTCTATAGACGAGTCGTGGGTAACGCTCAACGAGTCATCAGTTGCGCGGGGATAAAAATAAGCCATTCCGATACCGACCACAGCCGCAAAAGCCAACGTGACCGAGACAACTACTATTAGAACTTTGTGCTGCTCCATTTCGATCTTCCTTTCCGCGCTTTTGGTTCACTTTGTTGCCCGACGTTGGAGGATACCGTCGATCCTTCTGTCCAACGCACGGCGAGAACCGTAGTTTCTCACAGTATCTATATCGACCTCGTCGGCCGAAAACTTAGCACTCAGTCGTCGCTGCCGATTAATCCGGTGTAACACAGCCACAGGCGAATGCTTATCGCGCCGCATGGCCCGAACGAGCCTGATCGGTGCACAGGCATCTACCCACATGACAAAGTCACACAGCCGGTGAAGCCCCATAGGAAAAAGCAGCGCAGCGTTCACAACACAGTTCCGGCCCGACGCCTCGGTGAGCCGCTGTTGCACAATCTCAACCATACGCGGATGAAGGATAGATTCCAGTTCCGCCAGTGCCTGAGGATCTGCAAACACAATATCGCCCAACTTCCTCCGGTCCGGCAGCTCGTCCTCACCAAGTATCTGCCTACCAAACCGCTGCACCACCTTACCGGACAGCTCTGTCAAAGCCTGATGTCCGGTTTTGTCGACATCAATCTCAACAAAACCACGCGCCGCGAGCCGCTGCGCAACGGTGCTTTTGCCAGCACAGTAGCTCCCAGCAACCCCAACCACCATTCGTACCTCGGTCGCTTCCCATTGCTCCGCAGCCATGATTAATGCAGGTCTCCCCAGCTATAACCGCTTGCAACATTCACGCGCAGCGGGAGTGAAAGCTCAACAGCGCGCGGCATCTCTTCGCGCAACACCGCCTCGGCCGACTCCCGCTCAGCCTCCGGCGCCTCAAGAATCAGCTCATCGTGCACTTGCAGCAACATACGAGTCTGCAGGTGCTCGCGCTCAAGACGGTTGCGAACAAGAACCATCGCGCGCTTTACAATATCTGCTGCGGTCCCTTGAATAGGAGTGTTAACCGCAATGCGCTCGGCTCCGGCCTTAACCGTTTTATTGCGATTGTTAATGTCGTGCAGCACCCGCTGTCGCCCAAACATCGTCCGTACGACCCCTTGTTGTTCGGCCTCGGCAACGGTCGCATCTATGAAACTACGTATACCCGAGTACTTGGCGAAATACGACTCAATAAACTCCGCAGCGCGCCCGCGCGGAATACCCAGCTCTCCGGCAAGCCGGAAGGCCGACATGCCGTACATAACCCCAAAGTTAATCGTCTTGGCAACTCGCCGTTGATCGGCGCTCACCTCATCTAGGTTCACGCCAAACAGATCTGATGCGGTGCTGCTGTGCACATCTTGACCGGATCGGAACGCCGCAAGCAGCCCCGGATCTTGTGACAAGTGAGCTAACACCACCAGCTCAATCTGTGAGTAGTCGGCACTCACAAAAATTGATCCGGAATCGGGTACAAAAGCTCCCCGTATGCGGCGTCCCTCCTCGTCCTTTATCGGTATGTTCTGCAGATTGGGGTCTTTACTTGAGAGCCGGCCAGTTGCTGTTCCGGTCTGAACAAAATGGGTATGCAGTCGCCCGGTCTCAGGATTCACCAGCGCAGGCAGTGTGTCTACATATGTGCTCTTCAGCTTGGCCAGCTGCCGATATCGCAACACCTTCTCCGGTACCGGATCCTCAGCCGCAAGCTGCTGCAAGACATCGGTGTCGGTGGAGTACCCGGTTTTGGTTTTCTTAATGGGCTTAAGCTTACGTTCGTTGAACAATACTTCTTGCAACTGCTTGGTGCTGGCTATATTGAACTCATGCCCGGCCAAGCGGTGAATTTCAGTCTCGATCTCGCTTAAGGAGTGAGTTAGTTCAACGCTGTACTCCTCTAAAACCTTGACATTCAGTCCAATCCCGCGTGCCTCCATCTCCGCCAGAATGGGAACAAGCGGCATCTCAATATCTTGCATGACCGACTCAAGTCGAGCCTCGGCAAGCATTGGAGACAAAGCCTCGTACAGCTGCAAGGTGATGTCGGCATCCTCGGCCGCATACGAGGTAGCTGAGTCCAACTGCGTCTTGTGGAATGGCCCAGGTTTGCCGTTCTCACCTTGCGGAACGATATCCGCATAGTGCAGGGTTTGCAGTCCTAAGAACCGCTCGGCAAGCGCATCCATACCGTACTGCGCAACTCCCGAGTCCAGCAGCCAGGCCGCAAGCATGGTATCAAACACCGGGCGCTGTATGCACACACCCCACCGCAGCATGACCTGGTAGTCATACTTGAGGTTCTGTCCTACCACTGCTACCGGGTCGGTCTCCAGCAGTGCTCTAAGCGCTTCTCGCACCGGCTCTTCCTCCAGCACAACTCCATCCGGCCCAAAGAGGGGAATGTAGCAGGCCTCGCCAGGCGCAACACAGAATGAAAAACCAACCGGCGTAGCCACAAGAGCCTCAAGCCCGGTTGTCTCACAATCAAACGCAAGAATCTTTGCCTTTCGTGCGCGACCAATCCAGTCTTGTAACTGATCCAGGGTTGATACCTGGTGGTATCCAGAGCGATCGGGGGCCTGCAGATCCTTGGCCGCCGCCAACGCAGGGTCGGAGACGACGGGGGGGGCATCGCTGCTTGCAGAGTTGGCGGTGCGTGCAGCTCGAGCAGGGCTTGTGGGAGTTGCCGAGCGCAACTGTTCTATGACGCTGTTCATTCCACGCTCGGCAAAAAGGTCCAGTGCCTTGTCGGCGTTAAGTTGGTTTAAGCGCAAGTCTTCTGCATCGGTAGGCAGATCTATGTCATAATTCAGCGTTACAAGTTCCCGGCTAAGCAGCGCTGAATCATGCCCATCTTGGAGCTTCTTTCTTTGCGAAGCCGAGGTCACGCTCTCAACATTCTTGTATATCCCATCTAGCGTCGTGAACTGCTCAAGCAGAGCAACTGCTCCCTTAGCACCAATGCCCTTCACCCCGGGGATGTTGTCCGAACTGTCGCCGACTAGCGAAAGGTAGTCGCGAATCTGCTCCGGGTATACGCCCCAGGCAGCATAGACCTCATTGCGCCCCAACTCCTCAAAGGATCCATCCGATGGCTTGAGAACCCGTGTCTTACCCGCAACCAACTGCAGCAAATCTTTGTCCCCTGATATAACGTAACAATCACGCCCCTCGGTGCGACACCGCTCGGCAAGGGTAGCAATGAGATCGTCGGCCTCAAAACCGTCGCGGCGCAGTTGCGGCACGCCAAGGGCCTCAAGCGCCTCTTCAATCACGGGAATCTGCTCGGTGAGGTCTTCGGGGGTTTTATCCCTTGTGCTTTTGTACTCCGCGTAACGCTCATGTCGGAAGGTTGGCGTACGCGAGTCAAGGATCACCCCAAAGTACTCGGGATCGTACTGTTGTACAAAGGAGAGAAAAGACCTAAAGAACCCAAATATCGCTGAAACATTCCGCCCCTGAGAGTCACGGAGAGGACGACGAATAAAGGCAAAGTAGGAGCGATAGACGAGGCTGTAAGCGTCCAACAAATAGAGCGGTTTCATACTGTAGTTAACCTCGGGAACACCTTGCCGCTTAGAACCACCTCACCACTTGGAGACACCTCGCCAATACACAACCTCAAGCCGAGGCTACGCTGCAAACGTTACGCGCCGAGGTCTATCATGGAAGGAGCGCCGTTGGCAGCACCGTAGGGTGACACTTTGCGGCTGGGAATACGGATCTGTTCAATAGATCCTTGAATTTCGGTCATGCTTTGCTTCAAAAGCTGCTGGTTGCGCTCGTTAGACTGGAGGACAGTGTCTCTTAGTTTACTCAGACTGTCGCGGAGTGCAGGAATATCCTCTTCCGCCTC
>JAIVHN010000261.1 GCA_020201015.1 Spirochaeta sp.
ATAGCCGTAAAGCTCATGAGACTCGGTTCTTAGCGCTGCCTCACATCTGAGCGCGGCGTTGTACACCAGATCCATCGCACGAGGTCGATTTTTGAGGTCCTGTCCTTCACCAAACGCAAAGAGAAACCTTCCACCGTTGATGCCGGAGTATTCCTGAGCGGAAGCCGCAGCGGCCAGGCTACGCACCTGAGATTCAAGCCGCGTGAGGGTATCGGGCGAGAAGCGAAGTAGTTGTCGATAGTGATGTATCTCGATATACAGGAAAACCATTAATCCACACGTACCTTTGCTTCCAGTATCGACTAAAAACCGCGTCTTACTGAATGCGAACGGTCTGTAGGCCCACTTTGTTCAAGGGATGTGCGGCTCTAGTAACCTTGCTCCTTATCGGCCTCGTCTAAGCCAGCTTCATGTTTGTCGGGCTCAAACACCGCCCCGTAGAGTCGTTTGTGAAGTTCCTGAAAGTCTGCGTCGGCAAGACCGGTAAACCTCACACCAAGATAAACTCGCTCGCGGTCTTTAAACTTTCGCATGACCCGAGCCCGAGTCTCAAGCACGCGGCTCTCCAGCTTTATCTTAATCTGAAGCTGAGAGTACAGCGTAATTGGCGGCCCTTCAGCTGCCTGCGTGAACAATGCTCCGGTGGCACTCATATCAACGAGCTTCGAGTCTTGGTAAGCTGGCAATTCCTCGCGAACTTCGAAGTACCCGTTGAGGTTGAGCGAATAGACGAGCACTTTGGCAAACTCATTCACGTACTCGACAACCTCCTTTGAGAGCGGTTTGCCGCTTTTCCCTTGCAAGAGATACAAATACCCAACTACATATTGGTGAAAAAGGAGCGGACAGTACAGTTCGTACAAAAGAGACTTCTGATTAAGCCCGCCGGTATAATCGGCAAGCTGACGGCGTACCTCACCGTATTGTGACGGACTCTCAGACTCCAGGCGCTGGATGTCGGTCTCAAGCAAAGTTCTGTCACGCGTGTTGTCGCTCACAAGTTCGGCAAGATTCTTGGGGAACGGCACTACCAGCATGCGGCCGGTATCACAGATAAGTTTTTCCGGCAGTGATTCTGGCTTTCGTGCCCGAAACATAATGACCTTGTTCTCGGACGAGTACTCCGCCGCCTTGGTGCGAAACGAAGACAGGAGCGCTGAAATTTTCGAGGCGTCGAAGCCCAGATTAACCTTTGGAGCTTGAGGTAGCTCATGGCGTTCTGAGTCCGGATAGTTAAGAGTGATAACCTTTTCGTTGAGTTGAAACTCTATCGAAATGCCGCTTGGAGCAATGACACGCCGGAAACTCCGCGTGAGATCGCGATACATGCTACGGGGGGGAGCAAGCGTCACGGTGCCGTCGCTACTTTCAATTACTTGCGAGCGAAACGTCATGATTTGACCACGAAAACGTAAGAAGACGTCTACGTTATCCTCAGCTTGCGGGAGTTGTGACGATGTAGCGTCGATATCGACATGCAGCTGCTTTTCATCAAAACCTGTAAATTTCGCCGCGTATTGCAGATTTCCGTGGTTTAACTCAAACGATAGTTTATTCTCCGTGAACTCCTTGATAATAAACTCACGTTCAATGCGGCTTATTGTTTGTGCCACTTCCGGCCCCCTCTTACCAACCCGTACGGGCACCGCCCGGTGCGAATTTCCGGGTATCGTCACCAAAAAACTCGCGATTCCTAAAATCAATAACTAAGTCGTCAATCATGGGACCTGTGCTTCCCACCACGATCCACGCCTCACCAGTAGTCGCCGATCTGCCTTGGATTACGCGCACGACGTAACCACGTCTTCGTTCTCCGGCATCGTCATTCTGAACAGCCGCACCAGCACGTCCTTCACCAACCGGCGATATGCGAATACCGTCGAGCATATCTGCGGCATCCGCAGCATTTACGGCGTCCTCTACCGCATCCTGCTCATCTACCGCAACTTCCGCCTCACGAAAGCGTTCCCGCAGACGATGCTGGCTATCCGGCACTACCAGACTCATAAAGGCGTCCATATCGCCAGCGTACACGTATGCCACCGCCGCTCTAATAACACCCCGAGTGGTAGTATCTATATCGGCAAGTGAGCCGATAGTATAATCTATCGGAGTCTTGGGCTGCGACCGTGAGCGCAGGGTAAGGTTCTGCTCTGCGTCATTGGCAGCCAGAAAACTCACCCCACTCACTCCCAGAACCATACAAAAAGACAGAATTCGATGCAAATGACCCGCATGCATCGCCCTATTGTAGTCAGGAATGCACAAGACGACTACACTTTCGCTATGAATCGCCATACCCAAATTCTTGATCACCTGGACTACGACTTCACTGCCGCTGTGCGAGATCCGCTGTGGGGTCATATTTACCTGTCGCCAGCATTAGAGCAAATTTGCGCCGTGCGAGAGTTCCGGCAGTTAGCCAAAATCAAGCAACTTGGGCCGACGCACATTGTGTACCCCGGCGCCGTCCATTCGCGGCTTAACCACAGCTTAGGCGTTTTCTTCCTTGCCAGGCGGCTCATACGAAGGCTTGTTGGCTTTCCCAACGCACCAGCGCTCAGTCTTGAAGGCGTCAAGGCCTATCTAGCTGCAGCTCTGCTGCATGACTTAGGTCATTTTCCTTTCACTCACAGCCTCAAAGAGCTCCCACTGCTGGAACACGAACAGCTTACCGCACGTTTACTCTGTCAGGGCGACCTTGCACATCTCCTACGTGAGTCGGTCGGCGTTGACCCGGCGATGGTTGCTGCAATTGTTGACGAAGGGGCTTCCGACCAGGGTTCGGACGAGCTGCGACTCTTTCGACGTTTGCTGAGCGGCACTCTAGACCCAGACAAGCTTGACTATCTTAACCGGGACGCTTACTACTGCGGAGTGCCCTACGGAGTACAGGATATAGATTTTGTACTTGATAGAGTGCGGCCCAATGGTTACGACGGTATTGCGCTTGAACGTGACGGCATTTCCGCGGTTGAGAACATCTTGTTTTCAAAGTACCTTATGTATCGGGCGGTCTACTGGCACAAGTCGGTACGTGCCGCTACCGCTATGATTAAAAAAGCGCTTCACTCTGCGCTTTCTGCTGGAGCAATTATTTCTGACGACCTCTATGGCCTTGACGACGAGTCCTTTACTGCCCAGTTCAAAGCCGCCCGTCATCCGGCCTTTGAGCTCATTGAGCTAGTGGACCGTGGTCGCACCTACAAGGCGGCTCTTGAGTTACCTTACTCTGAGCACGAAGCGGTGGGCTTTAGCCATCTGCTTGATCTCAATACCCGGCAGGTACTTGAAGACCGGTGTAGCACGTATCTTTCGGTCGCAACCGGGCGGCCTCAAGATGGCTGCTCCTTGATCATAGACCTACCGGAGTCGGTGAACTTTGAGGTGGCCTTTCCGATCTCGGACAAAGGTGTTATACGAGACTATCTCGATGCTGGCAGTGTGTTCACTCCAGCGGTCGTGCAGGCATTCACGGCCAACTTACGCCTTGTTCGAGTTTTTGTAGATCCACTGGTACAGAACGAACTCCGACCAGAGGATCTACAGCAGCTGCACCACATGATAAAAGACAGCGCCGCAGATTGATGGACGGGGATAAGATGTATTACACTAGTGCCTACCACGTGCAACTTAGAGGATCGAATGAAATATTCCAAGCTTATGCGGGAGCGTATTCGCCGCACTACGATCTTGCTCAAGGAACTCGGCTACGAGGTCGAAGAAGGCGAGTTCATGGACGACAGCTACTCAGCCGGATTTGAAAACGACTCCGGGTTTCAGGGCGGGGTGTTTATTGATCGCGACAGCAAGTTCCTTGAGTTCGCCTTTACCTTTTCTTTTGCGCCTGAGATGGGCGAGTTCCTGCGCGAGCGAATTGAAGATATCATGCAAGTTTGTTACGAGTTTGGGTGCTATAGCAATCTACAAGCAGGCCGTTCGGAGATATCGTTTTCTATTTTTTCCAAGATCTACTATGCCGGGCTTAGTTACTTCTCGCTAAAGGAGACTTTGCGGGATTTCCGCGAGGCTATTGAGGCGATAAAGACACTGCTCGAAATTCCTGAAGGGTCGGAGGCGTCACATGGAGATCCATAACATTATGGAAAAAGAGGTTCTGCGAATCATCAACGAGATTTGTGATGATGAGGAGCGTGAACCGGTGCACAAGTACTGCACCAGCCGCCTCTGCAGAATGGATGCCGCCTGTTATGTGCTAAACCGCATACCTCCAACCTACGTGACATCCAGCCGTGGCGTGGCTCACGTAGAGCAAAACTGTCATAATAATGTGCAACTTGGGGTCGATATTATGCGCTTAGCCTCGGAGGCTCTCCGTCGCATAAC
>JAIVHN010000262.1 GCA_020201015.1 Spirochaeta sp.
GGGGCATATCAGTGCTGGCTTACACAGCTGCCGCTGGAGGCATAGAGTGTGAAACCTTTGAGCCGGATGAAATTGAGGGGAATCAGTTCCGCGCCTGTGACCCAGCTGCTGCAGCTAAAATGCTCGCGCGTGGTGAGGCTCTTAAGGCGGAAAATAACAGTATGGGTGGTGTGGTAGAGTGCCGTATTGAAGGCGTGCCAGCCGGACTCGGTGAACCTGTGTTTGACAAATTAGATGCTGAACTGGCACATGCAATGCTATCTATCGGATCGGTAAAAGGGATTGAGTTTGGCTCCGGCTTTGCTGCTGCTGCAATGTCGGGGAGCGAACATAATGACGAGATAGGGCCCGGCGGTTTTTTGACTAATAACGCCGGTGGGATTCTGGGTGGAATCAGCTCCGGCGAGCAAATTCTCTTTCGCGTTCCGGTTAAGCCCACTTCCTCAATTGCACGACAACAGAAGACGGTAGACCTTACGGGGGCCGAGCGAATTATCAGCACCGAAGGCCGTCATGATGTCTGTATCTGTCCACGTATCGTGCCAGTCGTTGAGGCTATGGCATGTCTCGTACTTGAGGACCACTTTAGGCGACAGGCGGCAATGCTCTCATAGGGCATTCACATGTGCGACATCCAGACCGCAAAGCACAGGGAGACCTTATGGTCAGCGAATGGATTACCGAGTATCTGCAATGGTTGTTTCTGCTTATACTTCTTCTTAACCTTGCTCAAAGACGACAGTATGAAACAGCTGCTCACAAACGTCTTGCGACACTGTATATTGCTGCAGGGCTTATTCTCTTTTATGCTATCGCGCACATAATTCAGATCTTTGAAGCTTCGGACTGGTGGTTGCTGCCAACCGGTGCGGCCCTCGTTTACGCCTTAACTCGCGGGGAGAGCGCATTAGGTGCGTTTCACATACAATGTAGTCGGTGTGGTTCACGTCTGTCACTGGCAAGTATGCTGTATCAAGACTCGAACCTGTGTTCTAACTGTCGCCTTGGTCAGCCACCTACCTCACCGAACACCGGCCACGGAGAGAACAACGAGGCAGGAATGATGGATCCCTGAACCGATCCGGCATGGAGCTGGCTATGGAGCCGGGTCGCGGCGACCGAAATGTACAATAATGAGAGCTAGCCCAAAGGCAACTAATAGTACAGGCCACCAGTTCCAGACAAACCGGTAAAAGTCGGTCTCGACCAGGTTCAAACTAAAACCCAAAAATACGAACGACAGTAATGTTATGGTAAATGCAGGAATTTGCAGTGATGCCCGTGCCGCCACCTCTTTCTTGGTGTGTCCGTACACAAGCAACGAGACACCTGCAACCGTCATAAAAAGTGGCCATATGCGGGAGAGGGCAACTGCCGAGAGCACCGTGTTCATGAGTAAATAGACCGTACCGCCCAGGGCAAGAAACATACCTAAAAAGACATGCCCGTCCTTACCTTCGTGAGAAAAGCCGAAGTACAGTAGCACAAGTCCTAAAACTAAGGGGAGTACAGGCCACAATGCACGATAAGCCGTGAGAAATCCCGTAGTATGAAGTAACAGAACCACTCCACCTAGTACAAAGAGGAATCCAAAGACCAGCATCTTGTCGGGAAACCGCGTTACCTTAAGCTTCGTCACTGGACTCCCCTTGTATTTGTTTGCTCAGCCATCAATTGTTTCCCCGAAAAGGGAAGCACCGTGTGTCATTTGTCAGTGTACCAGAAGGTATTCCGACTTGCCAAGCGCGTTTGCGCTTGTTACACTCGGCTTGTTAAGTCCGCTGCCGTCTAAGGAGCAACATATGAACCACTACCTTCACACGCTCGGCAGATGCGTAGTAGTGCTGATGATTATCTTGTCATTCTCAGGCTGCCGCAGCCGAAATGACTACTTTCTTGTCGGCCAGTCCGAACAACGTGTTGAGTTATCCCGCCTTTTTGAAATGCTCGAGGCACCAGATGCCTCGTATGAATCCCGGGTCGTGCTTATTGAACAGATTACCGGAGAACTCTACAACGCTGGCTACCCGCAGCGAATGCAGGTATTTCTCTCTCGTTACATAGAGGATAACCCGGACGACCCATATATTGCATACTATCTTCTGCTCTTGGCGCAGCATTACGCCTCGGAAGGGGCTACCCCCGTTGCTACCCAGTACTACGCTCGTATTGTCGCCGCCTACCCGGATCTTGTGGTACGGGAACGTTCAGTTCATTACCGAGCACTTAGTGAACTCGTTAGCCTAACTCCCAATGAGGAAGACCGTATTGAATACTATCAAGATCTCATTACACGGTTTCCGGATCAAGTTGATCTTGGCCAGATATACTACCACTTAGGCCAAAGCTATCAGGAACTCGGCCGTTGGGACGAAGCTTTTAGCACCTATGAAAAATTTCTTGCTCACACAAATACGCAGATTCCGGGTAAACCCGACGCGCACCGTGAAACTCAAACCTTGGTGAATCTCTATAACTCCGAACGCGACTGGACAATGGAGAGCATTGACGACCTTGTCGCGGCAATTAAACATGCAATTTGGATACAAAGTCCAAACCGACTCCTAAGATACCGCTCGGCCGATAGTTTTTTTGCTATGTCGTGGGAGCAGGAGGAATGGGACTTCAATAGCCAGATTTCATTTGATATAGGAGCCTTTCTGCTGCGTTCTCGAGTTCGTTTTGCTGACGAGTTGGATGTCAGCTCCAACGTGCGCGAGGCTTACCTACGCACATGGAACTGGTCGTATCGAATCAATACCTGGTACCTTTACTTTCGTCGTATAGATTTTCCTGCCGATCCGGAAATACATAATAACTGGGAATGGGCTGGAATTTATTTTGGTGAAGCCCTCTGAAGTGCGCAGGCTGGTCAAGTTGGGTAGACACGCAGAGCAGCTCAGGCCTTATGAGCAGCGACTTTCAGCCGATACTTAAGAAGTGATGATCACACACCCTCGCATGTGCGTTGCATTGAGCTTTGTGTTACTCCTACCTGCCCTTCCGCTACGTGTATCGGGCCAGTCCTTTGACACCCAGCAGATACGGAATGAATACATAGTGGACTGGACGACACACGAGTTAATTATTCGAACAACCCGAAGCGTCGAAAGCCAAACGGCTAATGCACCCATAGCGGTGCACCTTACCGAACGTGAGGCCGACTACAGTCTACCTCAGTTGTTGAACACTGCATTACGCGGGGTGCAACGTGACACAGCCGATACCGTAGCTACGGCAATCGAGGACCTTCCCTCCCTTGCAGCCGAGATCACCCGTCTTGTACCACACGTTCGACGCAGTTCCTCGCGCCGAAGTCAGGATCTATCCGAACTTACGGTAGAGTATCGTCTGCCGCTCTTTCCGGCCTCAACCGAACTTTTTGGCCTGCACGAGGTAGCCTCGCCATTTCCACGTAATTTAGAGCGTGTCCCCTCACGTGACTTTACCGGCATTGTTGTGTATGTGGCCGACTTACTGCCGGTTCACGGCACTAATCGGCGGGAACACCTGCAGGGTGCACTCTTTTCGCGTATATACGACACAGAGATGAATCCGGTGCTGGATCCCAAAATGATGGACCCAAAGTACCTTCAACAGTGGGGCCCTCTGGCCTACAGCACCGACCCTCAGGCCGCTGGTTATGAGGATCGCATTGGTGATGATCCACTACGAATTCTTGCTCGCGGGGTATTTGGTATCACACCTACCGATGTTCTCATCAGCAGTACCGACGCGGCGCGAATTCTTGGCAGACCAGCAAACCTGGAGCTCCTACGGGAAGGAAGAGTTGTTTTCGTCATTGCATCCGAGTCGTCACGCACGCGGATTGGACCCTAATATAGTTGACCGGCCCGCCCCGATTGTGTTCAAATACAGCCACATGTCAAAGTCAAAACTGCCTGTCCGACAACAAGCGCTCAAGCTACTATTCAGGGTACGTCAGGTCGGTATAGTTCTCACCGGAGCAGCTCTCTTAGCTGGCGTCTTTACTTCATGTGGCGAAAGCCCTATAGGCTACGGTGTACTCATGTGGCCGGAGGATCCGGAATACCTTGACGCTGGAAGCATCCTCACGCTCATGAGTGAATCAAACATTACCAACAGTTACTGGGCTAAGTATCGACCAAACGATGAACAGGAGGCCAGCAGCGATGCAGATTCATCGGAGGATAAAAGCCGCCTCTTAGAGGATGAGTTTAGTCGATTTCGGGTGCGCAAGTTCGAGACCGAAGAGGCCGCACTAGATTTTGCCCACGAGTATGGCCGGTTTGCAGGTACCTATGCACGCTCGCAGCGTGACGCACTACCCATACGCAGGCTTATGGACCGGCACT
>JAIVHN010000094.1 GCA_020201015.1 Spirochaeta sp.
GCGCAACTTGAACCGGATAGTGGGAGTCAGGCATATGCGCTTCAGTCGGTATTTGAGGAGCGGGTTGGGAACCTGACCGGATATATTCTGCGTCGACCCGCCATTGAGTTGAGTAAGGTGGAACCTTAGCGGATCAGTGCCTTCCTTGACAGGGTATACCGCTTTTCCTATCTTATGATTCGTTCGATTAACTCCGTTCGTAATTTCCGAGCGGGGTCCCAGCAGCCGCTACAAAGGAGGTCCTTAGTGGACAGCATTCGATCAGTGGATCCCGAGATTGCAGATGTGATAGAGCGTGAACTCACACGGCAGCATGAAAAACTTGAGCTGATAGCTTCGGAGAACTTTGCTGGCACAGCAGTTCTTGCTGCAGCCGGGAGTTGTCTCACCAATAAATACGCCGAAGGCTATCCAG
Organism: Spirochaeta sp.; assembly: GCA_020201015.1. Taxonomy (GTDB): domain Bacteria; phylum Spirochaetota; class Spirochaetia; order DSM-27196; family SLAA01; genus SLAA01. Next base: position 416 of record JAIVHN010000094.1, read on the forward strand.
GCAAGCGCTACTATGGTGGCTGTGAGTACGTAGATCAAGCCGAGAACCTTGCCCGAGACCGCGCTAAGAGGCTGTTTGAAAGTGATTATGCAAATGTGCAGCCTCATTCTGGTAGCAGTGCAAATATGGCGGTATACCACACTGTTCTTAAGCCTGGAGACACGATACTCGGAATGAATCTGGCTCACGGAGGGCATCTTACCCACGGCGCGAAGGTTAACTTTTCCGGAAAACTGTTTAATATCGCGAGTTATGGTGTTTCGCAGGAGACAGAAACTATAGACTACGATGAACTTGCTGCAGTGGCAGAAAGAGCAAAGCCGCGCCTTATTATTGCCGGTGCATCGGCATACTCGCGTGTTATTGATTTCCAGCGCTTCAGAGAAGTTGCGGACAGTGTAGGCGCTCTGCTTATGACAGACATGGCACACATAGCCGGACTTGTCGCCACCGGCATACACCCTAGTCCGGTTAAGCACTCGGATTTTGTTACCACTACCACGCACAAAACCCTGCGAGGACCTCGTGGTGGTCTCATTCTTATTGGCGCGGATCGTGAAAACGATTTCGGGGTTACTGCTCCAAAGTCTGGACGGACAAAGATGTACTCCGAACTGGTTGATTCCATGGTCATGCCGGGAATACAGGGTGGGCCACTCATGCACATTATTGCGGCCAAGGCTATTGCGTTCCATGAGGCTTTACAGCCAAGCTTCACCGAGTATCAGCGGAGCGTTGTAAAGAATGCATCACGGCTTGCAAGCGTTTTAAGTGAGGGAGGGGCTCGAGTTGTGTCGGGAGGTACCGATAATCATCTTATGTTGGTGGATGTAACGCCTTTCGGATTGACGGGTAAAGAGGCCGAGACTATGCTCGATAAGGCAAACATCACGGTTAATAAAAATGGTATTCCTTTTGACCAGCAAAGTCCGCTTGTGACCTCCGGTATTCGTATCGGTACACCGGCCATGACCACCCGTGGTATGGGTGTGAATGAGATGGAAGTTATCGGCAGGCTGATTCTTGATGCGCTTAAGAGCAAGGGCGCCGACGCCGCTGTTCAGCGTGTGAAGAACGAAGTACTTGAATTGTGTCGTGAGTTTCCGCTGTATAGCTAATACTTCTATCGGGCATCCCGAAGATTGACAAATAGCTCCAGCGGTTCGTATACTAAGGCTACCGAAGGAGCCGGCGGAAGTTAGTATGACCACTTCTTTACAACTGACGATGGTGCGTTTCAACAAGGGCGCATATATCATTGTCGAGGGCAAACAAAACGCCGACCACTTCTATATCATTCGTGCTGGAAAAGTGCGAATTGGTAAAGAAGTGGAGGTTGTTGAAGAGGAGGGTGGGAACACCCTTGGCCCCGGCGATTTTTTTGGTGTCGTTTCGACTATGTCGGCTCACAGCCACATAGAAACGGCTCAAGCCCTCACAGAAGTCGAGCTCATCTCGGTCCATCGTGACAACTATGGGCAACTCATAGAAAAAAACACGCCGGTAGCCATGAAGATTATCGAGGGGTTCTCGCGTCGCATGAGGTACCTTGATGAGGCGCTGGCGCGACTGACGCTTAATGAGAGCACCGAAACGGACGCCGAGCACCTGTATCACATTGCAGAGTACTATGCGCGTCAGAGTCAGTATAACCAGGCGTATTATGCGTATTACCAGTACCTCAAGCACTGCCCGACCGGAGCCTACATAGATAACGCCAAAGAACGGCTGGCAAAAATTGAAGCCTACGCCCAGGCGGTATACCTTGACGGTAACGACGAGGTTTTTACTCGTGTGTATCCCAAAGACACCATGATATTTTCCGAGACCATGCCCGGTAAAGAACTGTACATTATTCAGAAGGGCAGCGTAAAAATTACCAAGATTGTTAACGAGAGCGAAGTTCTCCTAGCGGTACTCAAACCTGGCGATATTTTTGGTGAGATGGCACTCATTGAGAACAAGCCGCGGTCAGCCTCGGCAATAGCCTTTGAAGACGCAACACTTTTGGCTGTGAATAAGGAAAATTTTGCGCGCATGGTAAAGTCTCAGCCGCAGATCATTGCACGCTTGACGACGTTGCTTGCAGAGCGGATCTGGTTTATTTATAAGCAGCTTGCAAATACGCTGCTTGACGACAAAGTCGGGCGAATGTACGACGCGCTTCTCATTCAGCTTGAGAAACAGCGTGTGACCATAAAGTCCGGTGAGTCTTTTACCTTCGAGTTTGGTCCGAAAGAGCTCATTAATATGGTGGGGCTCCCAATAGCCGAGGGTAACCGCTACTTACGAGAACTGCTGAAAAACACCAAAATCAAGTCGGTGAATAACCGCATCTTTACCTCCGACGTAGATGAGGTTGAGAAACAGGCAAAGTACTACCGAAAAATGCAAAAGATCGCCAAGTCACGGGCTAATCAGCGCAAGTAGCGCTGTATGAAACACCCTGTCCAACTCAGTTAGGAGGCTCTTAATGGATCTTCACCTCAAAGGGAAAGTGATTCTGGTTGCTGCCTCCAGTAGCGGGCTTGGATACGGCATTGCCGAGCAGGCAGCAGCTGAGGGTGCAATCGTCTATATAGGGAGCCGACGAGCCGACGCTGTGTCTGAGGCTGCCCAACGCATTGCAGAAAGCACCGGTAACAAACCGCATGGTGCAGTACTTGATGCAACCGATTCAAACTCAATACAGACCTGGGTTCAGGGTGCTCTCGATCATTCCGGGCGCATAGACGGCTTGCTGGTAAATGCTGGCGGTCCGCCAGCTGGCGGCTTTGACGACTTTGATGACGGCGCTTGGCAAGACGCTTTTGAACTGACCCTTATGAGCTCTGTGCGGATGATTCGCGCGGTGCTACCCCAAATGAAGAAGCAACGTTCCGGTTCCATTTTGACTATCACCTCGTCCTCCGTGAAAGAACCAATCCGCATTTTGCTCCTCTCGAATGTAATGCGCTCAGGCGTTACGAGCTTGGTGAAGAGCCTCTCGTTTGAACTTGCCGAGCAGGGGATTCGCATTAACAATATTGTTCCGGGTCGAATTGATACCGCACGGGTAAAAAAGCTTGATACGGTTGCGGCGGAGCAGAGTGGCTGTAGTTATGAAGACGCACGCATGCGTCAGGAGACTGCTATTCCTATTGGCCGCTACGGTCGGACGGATGAGTTTGGACGGGCGGCAGTATTTCTGCTGTCCGAGGCTGCAAGCTACGTTACCGGTGAAACTATGATCGTTGATGGCGGCATGATGCGGACGGTGTGGTAGCGGCAACGACGGTCTACAGCGACGGTGGAGTAGCGCCAGCTTTCCGGTTACTTTTTAGCAGACTCCTTAATAATCTCCAGCGCACGAGTAACGGTCATGTTTTCTATTGACTTTGCATCGCGATCATTTTCTGGTAGGCCTACATTTTTCGTTCCCACCTTGATGTATGGACCGTACTTGCCGTCATAGATTGCAATCTTGCGGTTTTTTCCGGTGGGTTCTGTGCCGAGATCCTTAAGCACTTTCGACCGCCCGCCGCGGCCTTTTTTCTCCTCTGCCAGCAACTCAAGGGCACGATCAAGGCTTACGCTGTAGACATCGTCGTCCTTCTTCAGCGAGCGATACTCGCCGTCGCACATGACATAGGGCCCAAACCGTCCGGCGGCCGCAATAACGTCTTTACCTGAATCCGGGTGTGCGCCCAGCGTTCGTGGCAGACTCAGCAAGCGCAATGCTTGTTCAAGGCTGATTTCGCGGGGGTTGAGTTCCTTGGGGACACTTGCTCGTTTAGGCTTGGGTTCTTCATCGGTTTTGTCGCCCAGCTGCACGTAAGGCCCGTAGCGCCCAACTAAGCAGTAAACCGGTAGATCCGTCTCCGGATCATGACCAATGGGGCTAGGCCCGTTTTTTTGTAGCTCAATAAGGTTATACGGACCATAGCGCCCAATTTTGACCTCGGTACCGCTGTCGAGCTGTGGAAGGCGAATCGTGCGAGATTCTTCCGGCTTAATCTTACCCTCGCGGTGCTCAACAATAGACTTAAGACCGTCCTCTCCAAGGTAGAAATCGCGGAGATAGTGTAAATGGTCGCGCCGACCTACCGCAATTTCGTCCAGTGCTGTTTCCATATCGGATGTGAAACTGTACTTAATAAGGTACTCAAAGTGATGCTCCAGGAGCTGAGTTACCCCCATGCCGGTATAGGTGGGAACGAGTTGCGCGCCCTGCTTACGAATATAACCACGTTCGAGGATGGTGGTGATGATACCCGCGTAGGTTGAAGGACGGCCAATGCCCTCTTTCTCAAGTCGTTGAACCAGCGACGCTTCGGTGTACCGCGGCGGAGCCTTGGTTTCGTGCGGTAAAGGTGTAAGGTTGTCGGGTGCAAGCTTGTCACCTTCGTGCAACTCTGGAAGCAGGACCTCACGGTCTTCTATGGCCGCTTCGGGGTCGTCCGAGCCTTCTACATAGACACGTAAAAAACCAGGGAAGAGAATCCGGGTCCCGTTTGCAGTAAATGTACACTCGCCCGCCTGTATCCGCACGTTGAGTGAAGATTTCTTGGCTTCTGCCATTTGCGAGGCCATAGTCCGTTTCCAGATGAGCTCGTACAGCGCCTTCTCTTTGCCCTCAAGGCCGGTTTCGCCTGGGCGGCGGAACTCGGAACCGGCAGGGCGAATAGCCTCGTGTGCTTCCTGCGCCGAACCAGATTTGGAACTAAACTGCCGCGGCTCGGGTGAGAGATACTCCTTACCGTAGTCGCGTTCAACGCCGCCACGTGCTGCGCTCATGGCCTCAGAAGACAACTGAGGGCTGTCGGTACGCATATAGGTGATGAGCCCCTCTTCATACAGCCTTTGAGCAGTACGCATGGCTTCACGGGCCGACAAGCCTAGTTTTCGGTTGGCTTCTTGCTGCAGGGTAGACGTGATAAAGGGAGCGGCGGGCCTCATCCAAGACTCGTACATCGCGCCCTTCAATAATCTTACCGGTCGACTCGTCAAAGTCTTTACCGCCAGCAACTCGCATGCCCGCTACAGCGGTAAGACGGGCTTCAAAACGGCCATTCTGAGGAGCCGGGGTATTGCCCCCGGAGCTTGCCGCGACAGTGCCGGTATCTTTACTGAGCTCAGCCTTGAGGTCCCAGTACTCGGCCTTTCGGAAGCGAATGCGTTCCCGCTCACGTTCGACAATCATGCGGAGTCCGGGCGATTGCACTCGGCCTGCTGAAAGACCGTACGCAATCTTCTTCCAGATTAGTGGAGAGAGGGTGTATCCATAAAGCCGGTCGAGGATGCGGCGTGTTTCCTGAGCCTTTACGAGCTGAATATCTATATCACGAGGATTCTGAAGCGCCTCTTCAATTGCGTTGCGGGTGATCTCATGGAAAACCATGCGTTTGACTGGAACCTTAGGTTTGAGCAGCTGTACTAAGTGCCAGGAAATACTTTCACCTTCGCGATCTTCATCCGTCGCCAGGTACACTGAACCGGCTTCCTTCATTTTGCGACGCAGCTCGGTTATGATCTTTGACTTGCCTTTTGGCGTGATATACAGGGGTTTGAAGTCGTCCTCTACATTAATACCAAGGCGAGACCAGTCCTCACCTTTTACACTCTTGGGGACATCGGAGGCGCTTTGTGGGAGATCGCGCACGTGTCCGATACTGGCTTCAACCTCGAAGTTCTTGGGGAGGTAGCGGCGAATGGTGCGCGCCTTTGTTGGTGACTCAACAATAACTAGTACTTTGTCCTTCATAGTATTCCGGAACGCATTGTGCTGAGAGCTTAGATTGATGTCAAGTGCGAAATCTGCTACCATTTCGGGAAACCGCGCAAAGAGGAGCTTTGAATCATGTCACCTGAAGCAAGCGGCGCGGCCGCACTACGTGCAGTCGAGTTGGAAAAAACATTTAACCCTCGCGAGTTCGAGGATCGGATATACGCTCTCTGGACCGAAGGCAAGTACTTCTCTCCTTCTGAATCCACAGGATCAAGCGATATACCGGACGGTGAGCGTCCTTTTGTTATTGTCATTCCTCCACCGAACGTGACAGGCGTGTTGCACCTGGGGCACGGACTGAACAACTCAATTCAAGATATTCTTGTCCGTTACTACCGGATGAAGGGCGTTCCGACTCTTTGGGTGCCGGGTACCGATCATGCTGGAATTGCTACGCAGAACGTTGTTGAACGCAAACTTCGCGCCGAAGGTAAGTCCCGTGAGCAAATGGGACGTGA
>JAIVHN010000095.1 GCA_020201015.1 Spirochaeta sp.
AAAGCATTGGCTGTCAAGTACGATTCCCGCTATCCGGCACCATTCGTTTTGGCAAAAGGCCGTGGCGAGGCGGCTGATCGAATTGTAAGAATCGCCAAAGAACATGGGGTACCGGTTGAGAAACGGGACTCGTTAGCCGAAACACTATATGAGATCGATATCGGCGAGTTGGTGCCTGAAGAGTTCTACCGCGTCCTGGCGGAACTTTTGGTTTTTGTCGGTTGGATTGATGACGATCTGGGCGACTGAGGGGAAAAAGTGGAAAAGTGGAAAGTTGCAAATCTCAAACCGGGGATGAAGTTCTCCAAGCCGGTGTATTTTGACGGAGACAACCTTTTTGCTCCGGAAAACGTGCCGCTTAAGGAGAAAGATCTCAAGCGTTTGGGTAAGTGGGGAGTGGAAGAAGTCGAGTCAGAAGGGAGCCTTCTTAGTGAAGACACGCCTGTTGATGATCAAACCGCAAGCAACTTCTTTGAACAACCGTTTCGGTCGCCCGAGCAACAAGAGATCGTAGCCCAGTACGCCGGGCTCGTTTCTCGGCTCAAGGAGTTTCATGGGCAGGTGCGTAACGGCAGCGGTGCTTCCTCGGAGATCAGTGATAGTATCGTTGACGGGTTACTCAGCTTGGTAGCTAAACGCAAGAACGATATACTCCAGTTCGTACTGTACGGGCTGCACGGGGAAGCTGGAATCGTTGAAAACTCCTTGAACTCAGTCGTGCTCTCCAGTCTTGTTGGTAAAAACCTTGAGATGCCCAAACATAAGCTGCTACACTTGTCAACGGCGGCGCTCCTTCACGATATCGGCATGCTTCGCCTGCCTACCGAAATTAGTGACAAAAAGGGTGCTCTTACGAAAGAAGAGCTGAAAGTAGTCCGTACCCATCCAATCCATTCCTACAAAATCATCACCAGAGAGTTGAAGTATCCTGAAGAAGTGGGGCTGGCGGCATTGCAGCACCAGGAGCGGTGGGATGGAAATGGGTATCCACGTGCTCTTTCGGCGGGCAGTATCATCGTACCGGCTCGAATTATCGCAGTTGTTGATTCATTTGAGGCAATGGTGTCGCGCCGTTCTTATAGAAGCTCGATGATTGGATATACGGCAATGCGACACATTCTCAGTGACAACTCGCGACGCTTTGATCCCGAGATTCTTAAGGTTTTCATTCGGACTATGGGAATATATCCTATCGGTAGTATCGTTTTGCTCAACAATTCTTGCATTGCACGCGTTATTGAGAATAATAGTGAGGCTCCCCTCAAGCCGAAAATTAAGGTCATGATAAGCGAAAAGGGCATGGAGTATACTGAGGATGATGGTGAGGTCATTGACTTGTTTTCCAACCGAGATTTCTTTATTGCGCGAGCAGTAGATCCAAAGGAACGCGCACAGAAAGCGGAGGCGTAATCTGCTCGAGAGATGAGCGATGGAATGGCTGTATGATCGGTAAGGACTGTAACGTGTGAATACCGTGGACAAGGGGCGGTTTGGTGAACAATGTGCAGCCAAGTATTTGCAGGCTGCCGGGTATATAATTGTCGAAAAGAACTTTAGAACACGTTGGGGTGAAGTCGATATAATTAGCACAAGAGAGAACTTGATCGCGTTCGTAGAAGTGAAAACGTGGCGCGGAGTAGATCCGCAAGAACTTTACCGGGTCTTCACGCCTGCAAAGCGCAGACGCATGATGGTATGTGCTGAGGTTTATCTTGACCGACACAAAGAGTATTCTGGCTACACGATACGCTTTGATCTTATGTATCTTCGGCCCGATGGTTCGCTTGTGGAGTTTTACGAAAACGTCTTGACGTAGGTTTGAAATGGTAAGAGTTGCACGACAGCCGGATCCGGCACGAATACGACTTCTCAAGCGGCGAATTCACGACGACCGCTACCTGAACGAAGCCATTCGTAGAATTGCGCAAGAACTGACAAAAGAACTGGTTGAACGCGACGGGGGAAGAGATGGCATCAGAGAGCGAAAGTAGCAACACACGTGGTCGATCTCGCAAACGTCGGTCACGCGGCGGTCGTGGACGAAGCAAAAAAAAGATAGACAAACCAATCTATCCTGACCACTACCGTTTTCCAGCTCTCCCGACATCCGACTCAGATGAGCCTTGTCCATTGTGCGGTGGTCCACTTAAAGAGCTGCATGAAGCAATAACCGATGCAGAGAGTGGTAAACCTGCTCATTTTGACTGCGTGTATGGGCGTATTGCGTCCGGACAGGAGCTTAGTGAGGGTGAGCAGCTGTGTTATCTGGGAAGCGGTGTATTCGGTGTAGTTGGTTATACGCGGCGTGAAGGCAAGAAGGTACTGGAAGTTCGTAAACGTATTGAGTACGAACAAAAGGACAGTGCGTTAGAGTGGAGGCGGGAGTTCAGCCCAGGACTGGCCAAAGAATGGCCAGACGACCAGTATGCTGCCCGAATAGAAGATTACGAAGCCGAACTTAGAAAAGGTGGCTTTGATACAACTAACGGTAATGAGTTTGCTGAGGGCTCAGGTGATATTGAAGAGATGCAGAACCGGAAACTACTTGAAGACGGAGAGCGCGAGTAAGATGCGTTGGGAGCCTTTCCTCACTCAGGAATACCTCGGAGAGTGCGAATAGCCTCGGCTGCCTGACGGCGTGTAGACAGCGTCATAGCCTCTCGAGCCATTCTAAGAATTTCGCGGAACATTTCGGGCTGCACCGTGTAACCATACCGGATATAATACTGTTCGATGGTCTGAATGAGCTCCCGTGCAAGCGCTTCGTCATGCATCACGTTATTATTTCGTTTTGCAACTGCTGTCAGTTGTGACTCAAGCTCGGGCCCCGGTGCCTTGCCAATTTCACGAGCGGCTGCCACTCCATAAGACAGTACAAGTGAACTCTGCTCTTTGCTCAGCAACTCGGATAAAACAGGCTCGGTTTCAGGACCGCCGACCGAGGCTATTAGCTGTACCGCTTGAACGCGCACGATAGCGCGCGCGTGAGTGCTGTCGGCGGGGTTAGCAGGATTAATTCGCGCGGAGCGTATTCCGGTTAATACCATGTGCTCAAGCAAGCGCATCACCTCGACATCGCTTGCCCTGACTCTATCCGCCTCAATATGACGAGATAACATGTGTAACGCGTTCTTTTGATCCGTTAGTGAGCCGCGTACGGACAGTCGTTGTATATGGAGAAGATCATGCTCACGGCCGGGCCATGGTTCTGCCGGTCGATCTTGAGGGCGCACCCAGTCTGGTGAGTTGTTCGTCTCTGGCGCGTCGGTGTCTTCGGCAGACCGGGGAATTTCTTGCTGCTGCGGTGTCTGAGAATGTGTGTAGTGAGGAGAAGAAACTGCTGCAAGTACAACCATGCAAACGAGAACAAGTGACGTGCAATTCATTAGTACGAAGTATAGCAGGACTGCGAAAAAAGTTTCAGGCCTGGGGTCTTGAGATTGACCTTGGATCTTTCTCTCGGTATCATGCGCGCATGTTACGAGTCGTGTTTCCTGGGACTTTTGATCCTCCCACAAATGGGCACCTGAACATAATCCAGCGCTGTGCGGCCATTTACGACGAAATTGAAGTCGTAATAGCAATGAATCGCCGTAAAGATTCCACCTTCACTCCAGAAGAACGCCTTAAACTCATGCAGGATATGGTTTCGGCGTTCCCGAATGTACGAGTGCATGTGTGGGATCGGCTTATTGTTGAGTTTGCTGAGAAAATTGGGGCTCGGCTCATGGTTCGGGGTGTTCGTGCACTTTCCGATTTCGAATATGAGTTTGAGCTGTCATTGATTAACAGGGGCCTTGATTCACGAATTGAAACAGTTCTCTTGCCGACTGATCCAAAGTATTTCGTTTTGAGATCGTCTGCAATCAAGGAGCTGGCTCGCCTTGATGGAGATATTTCAGGCATGGTTCCGGCAAACGTTGCAACGGCTTTGAGGGATAGGCTTTCCGAGAGCGTATAAGCGGCCGTGGTAATTGCTCTGTGGAACGCGGAATAAGGCATGGCCGACTTGACAATACCAAAACGGATAGTCTATCTTGTGCTCTACATTACATGTGAGATAGAAAGGAATACTAAATGGCTGTACCAAAACATAAGGCATCGAAATCGCGCACGCGGCGCCGAAGAGTGTTGAACGCGAAGCTCGCGCTTCCGCACCTTGTCGAGTGTTCGAACTGCGGAGCTCTAAAACTGCCTCATAGGGTTTGCCCGAAATGTGGCTTTTATCGTGGAAAAGAAATTATCTCGTCGGAAGATCTAAATTAATACACAGGAGGCAGTTGTCATGGATGAACTTTTCGAGAAGATGAAGAAACTTGTTGTTGAAGAAGAGATGGGTATTTCAATTCCGGATGAGAAGGCCAACGAATTCGAAACCGTCAAAGACGCGCTCGAATTTATCCGTTCTCAGCAGCAGTAATACAAATAAAGTTTGGGGATAGTTTCTGTTACTCGATGGAAACTATCCTCAGACTTATGCTCAATGTTTTTTACGACTAGGTCTTGTTGTGCTCCTACCCAAGAAGTTAAGTGACTATCACCCCCCAGTTGTTTCCAGTCAACGCCGCAAGGAGCTACAGCTTTTCGAGCGGCAGAGTGGAATCAAGTTCCGCGACATCGAGCTTTTAAATCTTGCCTTTGCACATCGCTCCTTTGCTAATGAGTCGAGCAAAGAAGTGGATAACAATGAGCGATTAGAGTTTCTTGGAGATTCAGTCCTCGGTCTGGTTGTTGCTGAATATCTGTTCGAAAACCTTAGCGATCGTGCCGAGGGCGACCTAGCCAAAATTAAGTCCTTCGTTGTATCCGAGGATAGTCTTGCCGAGGTGGCCCGCAGAATTGAGGTTGACACGTATATACTCATCGGGAAAGGCGAAGAGAATTCCGGTGGACGAAACAAGAAGGCGCTACTAGCCGACTGTATGGAAGCTATTATAGGGGCGTTTTTCGTCGATTCGGGCTTCAGGCCAGCGCGAAAGTTTGTGCTACGTCACGTAGTGCCAGAGATTACCAAAGTTCTTGAAGATCGTCATCGAAAAGACTACAAAACGCTGCTACAGGAATATGTACAAAAAACCTATAAGACCTACCCAAGATATCGCTTAGTTAAAAAGAGTGGACCGGATCACGATAAAACGTTTTGGATTGAGGTAGTCGTTGACGAGAAAAGTTACGGTCCAGGACAGGGTGCGAACAAAAAAGAAGCGGAACAAAATGCTGCCGCATTAGCGTTTGAGACAATCGATCGCGGTGTTAAAGGCTCTAAATCTACGAAAGTCACCAAAGTAATGAAGAATAATAAGCTTGGTAGATCATCTACAAGAGGGAAAGGTGACTGAGTTCCAGAAGGTACAGATGCTAGCCAGTTTCACGATAATCATTAATCATTCGTAGTAATCGATAATCGGACTCGTTTTCTCATATCGCAAGCGTCATTCAACAAGAGGTTTAAATCTCGTGTCGTGCAGGCGTTTGGCAACCTTCAATAGCTGCGGCTTGGTATTCATTTCGGGGTCATCAAGTACCGTCTCAAGAAGCTGCCCAAGAATCTTCCCCATCTCCGGCCCTTTCGGAATTCCTATCTCAGCAAGGTCGTGACCTCCCAATGCAAGATCTTTAGTCCCAGAAATCGCTGATGATTTGTTTTCATGCTCAACTCGTTGAAGAAGCTCATTGAGAGCTGGTGCTGGCACGGTAGTGCCATGCTTCCCAATTGTATCGGCTCGGCGTAGTTGTACAAGATCAACGATGTTTTCCTTGCCGACGCGAACAATGAAGCGTCGAACCGCAGCACGGCTCCAGGACGACTCGTATAAGAACATGTGGTGCATTATTAAGTGTTCAACCTGCTGGATTATGCGGGTCGGAAAAGACAGCCGTTTCAACAGTTCGACGGCTATCCGCGCCGACACTTGTTCATGTCCGATGAAGTGCAGTTCACCGGCGTTGTCGCGCAACTGAGTAGTAGGTTTACCGATATCGTGAAGTAATGCCGAAAGTCGCAACTCTAGGTGATCTTTCGGAGCCGCATCCATGGTTCGAATGAGATGCTCGTACAGTGACAGATTAGGGGCGTCGTCTCCAGTTGGTGCGGTTATGCAGGGTAGAAACTCAGGCAAGATATGGGGAAGAATTCCATGGTCACGAAAGATTCGAAAGGCAGCAGACGGTTCTGCAGAACGAAGCATCTTTTCCAGTTCAATGCGTACGCGTTCTACAGATAC
>JAIVHN010000263.1 GCA_020201015.1 Spirochaeta sp.
GGGGTGCCATCTGCTATCTGGAGCTCAATACCAAGCCAGTTTGGGCAGTTCACAAAGTCGGTATTCTCAATCTTTTTTCCGTGAACTTCCGAGGCTAAACGGTTGTACACCCCGGCAATGTACGTTCCCGGGTAGTGAGTGTTTCCGCGAATGCCTTCACCCTCATAGGCTCCACGAGTAGCGAAGTACCCGTTGCCGACGGTGGTCAAGACCTCCCGCAGTCGCTCCTCGGCCGGGTCAAATCCGTGGTATCGCAGCCTCCAGGTTTCTTGGTGCCTTGTTTCGCTAAACCAAAGGTCAAGGTTTTCCAAGGACAACTCAGCTAGATCGGCCACCACAATGTCTGCTCCACGCGAATACAAACTTTGAGCTGCCGCGTTACGGGCAAGGCCGAGAACCAGGCCAAAGTTGCCGTTTCTGCCCGCCTCCACACCGGCTTCGGAATTTTCCACCAGTATGCAGTCGTAGGGTTCCAGTCCCATCCTTTCGGCCGCAAGTAAGAAAATATCAGGCTCCGGTTTCGCGCTAAGCCCCACTTCGGAACTTGCTACTCCGTCAACAACAGCATCAAAAAGCTGCGTGAGGCCAGTCTCCTTCAGAATGTAGCGGCTGTTCTTGCTGAACGAAGCGACTCCGACCTTCACTCCTTGCTTATGAAGGTGATGTATAAAAGACAGTGTTGAATCAACAAGCTTTATTCCTTGTTCACTCACCATCTTTCGGAAGGTGATATTTTTACGATTCCCAATTCCACAGATAGTTGCGTACTCAGGGGGATCGGAAGGGGCACCAAAGGGAATGTGAATATCCCGCGACTCTGTGAAAGCCTTGACGCCCTGGTAGCGTGGCCTGTTGTCCACGAGGGGGAGGTAGTCCTTGTCGTAGCTAAACTCAATCAACTGACCTGGTGGAGAATAATTGTGCAGTAAATCTTCAAATGTTTGCTTCCATGCTTTGAAATGCAGTTCGTCAGTGACTGCAATTACTCCGCCCAACTCAAGAATTGCTCCTTTGCACTCCATCTCTTCACCTCTCAACTCAACTTACTATGACCTTAGGACGGCCGTCCAATACGGGGCTTTCCTTGACGGCAGAGTATTGGTACGCTTTCCATAATAGAAGAATACAGCACGTAGAGGAAATGCAGTGGAACAAATAACAGACTTCTATCGACTTATGGATGAAAGTGCAATGATCCGGCGTACCATGGCCGATTATTACCTGGCACATATGGCGCAACCGACCCATCTTGAGTTTCTCAAGCGCATAGCCACCACGATACTCAATGCACCTCGTGATCAAGAAGGGTTGCTAAAGCTAAAAGACGAAGAAGGCCGCTCCGTCCTCATTAAAGACGACTATGAAACAACTGAACTCCAGAAGGATATCTATTTCTTTGAGCAGGGAGAAGCTCTGTTCCTTAACTATTTGTCTGAGATACACCCGGGTTTCGGCGAGGAGTTAAAACAGCTTTATGACTTCCTGGGCTCCGAACCTTACGATGTTTTCCTCACTGACCGTGATGGAACGGTAAATAACTACTGCGGGCGCTATCGCTCCTCGGTGCAGTCTGCCTACAACGCGGTTTATCTATCTCGCTTCGGAAAGACAGTTCGCCAAACACCGGTAATACTCACCTCCGCGCCGCTCATGGAGGCCGGTATTCGCGAACTCTGCGTGATACCCGAGCCGCTCTACGTGCTTGCCGGTTCCAAGGGTGGTGAGTACAGCACCTTTGAGGGGCCGCGAGTTGCCCGTTCTATTCCGGCTCCGGTGGCGGAAGCTATGGATTCTCTTAATGGAAAAATTGAAGAGCTCCTGCACCATCCCGCGAACCGCATCTTTACGCAGATCGGCTCCGGTTGCCAGAAAAAGTTAGGTGAGACAACCGTCGCCTATCAAGATGTCTTCGGATCAATCCCGGAACAAGACTCGCGGCGTTTCATCGATGAGGTTCACAAGATTGTTTCCGATCTGAGCAGCGAAGGGCACGACATTCGCATTGAGGATACCGGCAAAGACCTGGAACTCATTCCCGGAAGTGGTGGGGGTGCAGACGCCGGCCATACCAACGTCGGACATGCCGGTAGTGCTCAGCACGGCCATTTCACCAAAGGAGACGGCGTTAAATTCTTGGTAGAGGAGTTGGGTTTGGACATTGCAGGTAAGCGTATTTTGGTTTGTGGCGACACCGAGGCAGACCTTGCTATGGTGGAGACGGCAATGTCGTTAGGAGGTGAGGTCTCTACGGTGTTCGTGACCAATGATAAAGATCTTCGGCGCCGAGTTTACGAAACCGGTGCTCGTTGCGAGTTTGTGTCTTCCCCGGACGTACTCGTTACCGGTCTTGACCGTTCGGTGTCGGGTACAGGGTCAAGCATTGGAGCCCAAGAGAAAATTTAGATCCAACGTTTGCGGCGAAAGAACCGTAACATTGCTAGCGCAATGACCGCCATTCCCCCCAGCGTAGCCGGGTATGCCCACGGCAACCCAAGCTCCGGCATATGAATAAAGTTCATTCCATAGATTCCGGCAACAAAGGTGAGTGGAATAAAAATGGTTGAGATAATCGTCAATACCTTCATGATGCTGTTCATGCGGTTGCTTATGCCTGAGAGATACATGTCCATGGTGCCGGAGGCAATTTCCTGGAGTCCTTCTAAGATTTCGATAACGTGAATCACATGGTCATAGAGGTCGCGGATGAAAAGACGCGTATCCGTGCCTATCTTTGTGAACTCTTCTCGAGATAGCCGGTAAACCATTTCGCGCGTCGGCCACAGGGAACGGCGTAGGTACAGGAGGTCACGTTTTAGCGACTGTATCTGTACCGCCACCTCCGGCGTTGGATCCGCAATGACACGGTCTTCCAGCGGTTCGATACGAGTCTCAAGCTGTTCGAGGAGAATATAGTAATGATCCACAATGGCATCAAGCAAACAGTACCCCAAGTAGTCGGCTCCCCGGCGACGAATACTGCCCTTGCCTGTGCGTAAGCGCTTGCGGGTAGGATCAAAGACATCGCCCGGGAACTCTTGAAAGGACAGTACCACCCCATCCATAATCACGACGCTCACTTGTTCGACCAAGATTAAGTGGTTCTCTGTCGCGAGGTTCTGGCGCTCATGTGCTATTGTTTGTTCGGTTGTCGCGTTCGGGTCCTGTCGGCGGAGCATCTTAAGAACAACAAAAAGGTAGCCGTCGTACTCGTCTACCTTGGGGCGTTGATCCGTATTCACAATATCTTCCTGCACCAGTGTGTGGATGCCGAAATGCTCACAGATCTTGGTCACTGTACCGACGTCATGTACACCATCCAGGTTAATCCAGGTTACCGCCGAGCTTAACGGTAGCTCAAACAGTTCTTCCGGACTGAGTCGCTTCTGAGAGGAGCAGCCGTCGGCATCGTACTCGATAACCGAGATTGAGACAGGTTGTTCATTCTTCTCGCCAATATGAACCGGGGTCCCAGGAGCGAGCCCTGCTTTTCCGGCGCGACTAAAGAGCTTTCGTCTGATCATGAGGTGATCGTACTCTAGTGTCGCTCTTCTGAAAAGCTTGGCTTTGTTGCCCGGGCGGTGCTACACTCCCCGACATGCAACTAAAGATTGAGTCCGAGGTAGCCCCGCTTGAAGCGGTTATTGTGCATAGTCCCGGGGCCGAGATCGAGTCAATGACACCTGATACGGCTTCGGAGCTGCTGTATAACGACATCATTCCGCTTTCGGTTGTTCAGACTCACCACCACGAGTTTACGGCCTTCCTCAAGACCCAGTGTCGGGTCTACGAGTTGCGAGAGCTTGCAATTGAAGGCTTGCGGCAGGATCAGGAGCTCCGTGAAGCCCTGTGTCGCGCAACTGTCGATACCGAAGTTTCCGAGTTTGTTCCTGACTTAGATATGCTGCGATCTCTGTCTGCCGAGGATCTGGTAGACACCATTATTCATGGCATTCCGCTTGAGGCCGATACCCTGAGCGCTTTCCTGTCTGAGCGGCGTTACAGGCGTCCGCCTCTGCCTAACCTTTATTTCATGCGTGACTCGGCGGCGGTGGTGCGCGGAGGCGTGGTGTCAAGTGCGATGGCTTATCCGGTACGCGCACCCGAGGTATTTCTGACCCGGGCCGCCCTACAGGCGCCGCTCATATTTGCTGGCGCAGCAGAACCTGCCGGGCACCTGCCTGCAGCAGCACCAATGCGCCTCGAGGGTGGGGACATCCTGGTGGTGCGAAAGGATCTGTTGCTGATCGGCGTTTCGGAGCGTACCAGCTCGCAGGCGATAGACAGACTCATT
>JAIVHN010000096.1 GCA_020201015.1 Spirochaeta sp.
CGTGTGGTTTTCCCTATTCGCAATAAAGTTGGCGAAACGGTAGGCTTTGGGGCCCGAACACTTGACGGTAGTGAGCCGAAATACTTGAATTCGCCTGAGTCGGAAGTGTTTCATAAGCGGGAACTACTGTACGGGCTCGACAAAGCATATGCCGATATACGCCAGCAGCGACGATTTATACTTGTAGAGGGATACCTGGATGTACTGGCGCTACACCAGGCTGGATTTGTAACTGCCGTGGCGCCTCTGGGTACCGCGTTCGGACTTGATCAAGCAAAAACTCTTGCACGAGTCGCAGATGAAGCCATCATATTTTTCGATGGTGACACAGCAGGTATTGAGGCGGCTGTTAAGGCTGCAATGGTATGTGAAGACATTGGACTTGACTGCCGTGCAGTGATGCTACCAGAGGGAAAAGACCCTGCGGATATTGCTCTGCAGCAAGGGGCTGATGCTCTGCGGAGCCTGCTTACAGCGGCCCCACATATAATGAATTTTCTGGTGGAGTATGCCGTTACAGGCGTAGATATACAAGACGCAGGGGGAAGGGATGTTGCCCTAAACAAGGTATTCCCCTATATTGAAAAAATACGTTCGGAAGTGCGCCGCGAGACATTTTTTGATACATTAGGCGACGCACTTGGAGTAGACCCTCAGGCGGTACGTAAAGATTTTCAGCAGGGGAGGAAAAAGTCCGACGCTCAACTCGGCCCCAAAAATTCGGATATTGGTTCAGGTGCAGATCAAGTTTCTCTCGACCTTTACGTACTCCTGGCTGCGGCCGCTCACAGAGATGAGTTCAGTTTCTTGCGACGCGTAGTTAAACTGCATGATCTGAAGGATACTCGTGCAAAGGCTCTCTACATCGCACTTGAGGAAGCATATCGTAATGAGGAACAATCGGTAGAGCGACTGCTTGAGCGTATCATGGACGAAGATCTTCGACGCATGCTGGTGCGGAAACTTGCCTCTGATGAATTCGCGGGCGAGGGACACTTACTCATTGCCGAAGGTGCAAGGAGTATACGAGAACGGGGATTCAGAGAAAAGCAACAACATATAGATATTGAGTTGCGAAGGCTACAGCGGAGCCGAGAACCCGACCGGCGCGAGCGTGAACAAGAACTGCTCCAGAATAAAATTGATATTGATCGAGAATTGGCCCATGTGAAGGACATCATTGGATGAGCGATTTGCAAAATGATCCGGCTATAGTTAAGCTTATAGAATACGCAAAAACTAAAAATGGCATCAGCTATGACGAGGTAAACGATTTCTTGCCGGACTCAGTTGTTAACTCAGAAAAGATAGAGGAAGTTATCAGTATACTAGCTAAACATAATGTGCACTTGGAGGAGGTCGGAGTGGTCGATGAGGAAGTTGTGGAGACCGTACCCGAAAAACCGACCAAGAAGAAAAAGGTTGTTGTTTCAGACAAAGACAACGTTGTAGATGATCCAATTCGACTTTACCTGCGTGAGATTGGCAAGGAGCATTTGCTCACAGCAGATCAGGAAGTAGAGCTCTCCAAGTCAATGGAGCAGGGTGAGAATATCATAAAAGATGTTATTCGCAGCTCCGGTATGATTATTCCCGAACTTTTCGGCTTGGCTCAGCGCGCGTTTTCTAAGCGAGACCCGCGAGAAATGAACATGTCGAAAAAAGAAATATCGGAGTTCCTTGCTGAGCGACGACGACATCCAGCAAGAAGAAATCCTTCAGTTCAGCGAGAAGTTCATAAATGCTGCTCGCAAAATAGAGAAGTACCGCATTGAGCAGGAACGGATTGAAAAGCGACTACGTGTCTCAAATATGCGTGAACTTCGTGGCTTGGGTCGCGGACTGGCAATGACTGCCGATAGGCTACGAATCGAAGAGGAGCTGGGCCTGACCTCGGATCAAATTAAGGAAAAAATTCGGCAAATTCAAATTACAGAAAAGAAACTCAAAGGCCTTGAAATCGACTTTGAAAATAGTATTGATGAAATACAGTCGATGTCGGAAGAAATTATACGCGGTAAGACGATGATGCAGAACGCCAAAGATCGACTGATTCAGGCAAACTTGCGTCTTGTAGTCAGCATCGCTAAGAAGTATACCAACCGCGGATTGCACTTTTTCGATCTTGTACAGGAAGGCAATATTGGACTCATAAAAGCTGTTGAAAAGTTCGAGTACAGGAAAGGCTATAAGTTCTCAACCTATGCAACGTGGTGGATTCGTCAGGCAATTACTCGTTCAATTTCCGACCAGGCTCGCACGATCCGAGTACCGGTACATATGATTGAGCAAATTAATAAAGTAGTTCGCGAATCGCGCCAGCTCATGCAAATGTTGGGGCGTGAGCCGACAGACGAAGAAATTGGAGAGCGGCTGGGCTGGACTGTGAGCCGTGTAAAATCGGTAAAAAACGTTGCGCGTGAGCCGATCTCACTGGAAACCCCTATTGGTGAAGAAGAAGATTCATCATTAGGAGATTTTATTGAAGACAAAGATGTAGAGAACCCGGCACATCAGACCGCGTTCACGCTGTTGCAGGAACAGCTGCGCGGCGTGCTTGGGTCTTTGCCCGCACGGGAACAGGAAGTCCTGAAGATGCGCTTCGGACTTGAAGATGGGTACTCGCTAACGCTAGAAGAGGTAGGCCTATACTTTAACGTTACACGCGAGCGTATTCGACAGATTGAGGCCAAGGCTCTACGTCGGCTTAGACACCCGAAACGTAGCCGACGCCTTAAAGATTATTTAGACCAATAGGCTAATAGAGGAGAAAATCAGGGTGGTTGTACAGGATGTTATCGAGCGATTACGCTCATTGCAAAGTATTTTATCTGAAAAGTTTCGCATTGAATCGGAGATCGAAGATCTTCCGGAAGCGCTATCTACGAAAATTGAGCTTGTGAGTCGGCTTAAACGTAGTTACATAGAAAAGAATGCTCATTATGAGGAAGTTAAGAATCGAATCCGTGATTTCCGTCTTGAAATGGAAGAGGCTGAGCGTGATCGAGAAAAATATGAACTACAGATGGATCAGATTAAGACCCAACGTGAGTATGAGGCGCTTGACAAAGAGATTCGTGAGGCATCTGAGCGTGAACAAAGCCTACGCAAAGACGTGCAACGCGAAGAAAAAGTTCTCTCAGAGACGAGTGCTGAGCTAGAACGCGAAGAGCAAATGATACAAAGCCAAGAGCAAGAACTGACCGAAGAACAAGAAAAAATTAAGCAAGAGATTGAGAGCCGTAAGCAACAGCTTGCTGAGTTGGAGACGGAAGAAAAAGAACTAACCCCTGGTTTAGAAGATGATCTGCTTTTTAAGTTTGAGCGGATCATTCGAAGTAAAGAAGGCGAAGGAATCGTTTCGCTTCGGAAAGGTGTCTGCACCGGCTGCCAAATGATCTTATCTAATCAGTTCGTTAACGATGTTCGTCGTGGTGATGAAATCAAGTTTTGTCCCTACTGTAGTAAAATCGTTTTCTATCTTGGCGAGGATGAAGCCTTGTATCAAAGTAATGATTCTGAAGGATTAGTTGATCTTATGAACGAATTCGACGAAACCGATGTGCTCGATGAGGAGCCTCTTGATTTAACGAGTTCCGACGATGACGATGTGGACGACGAAGAAGAGGAGCTTGAAGAAGACGAAGATGAGGACGATTACGACGAGGACGATGAAGACTTTGACAGCGACGATGACGAAGACGAAGAGGAAGACGAAGAGGATTAAAAGAACGTCCATATTCCAGTTGTTCGGTTACAAGTGGGCGGCTTGGAGCGAGGCAGGCTGGAACGTCGCCGGCTATGCTTACGTAAGTGAGTCGTAGCGGGAGGAAAGTCCGGGCTCCGTAGAGCACGACGCCGGGTAACCCCCGGACCCGGATACGGGATAGAAAGTGCCGCAGAAACGATACCGCCCTCAATCTCTGCGGAAGTTGGGGGTAAGGGTGAAATGGTGAGGTAAGAGCTCACCGGCGATGAGGCAACTCATCGTGCTGAGGCAAACCTCGTCGGGAGCAAGGCCAAGCAGTGGGTGAGTTGCTCGCTCTTTAGCCCGCGGGTAGGTCGCTAGAGTCGGCCGGAGACGGCCGACGTAGAGAGATGACGTTTTCGGCTGGTTTGGGTTACGACCCGATCGGCCGTACAGAACCCGGCTTACAGGCCTGCTTCGCTCCAAACCACCCGAAACACCGTCTGCTTTGGCGTCCTTCTGCCGCTAAGCAAACTCCGGTTCGATTGACTTTTTACCGAAACTGTAATTAAATGGCGGTGGATTCAGCATGAGAGACCCCGAAGGCCGATTTCGCATTTCCGGTGGCGCGATAAAGGCCCCAAACGGTATTGCGCCCATTACAGCGTTCTTAGCAGTTGCAGTTCTCCTAGTCGGCGTTCTGGCCTCAATCCTCTTTTTAAGTGGACGTCTAAGTTCGTTACCAATGGTACGGTTGGGCAGTAATGTTGAGTTGGCGCGCCTCTGGGAGGCGCAAGAGTATGGTGAGCTCATTGAGCGCGCGGATCTCCGGCTTGAAGAGCGAACGCTTGACTATGAATCATTGCTCCTCTCGGGCTTTGCGTATTTCTACCTTGGCATTGATCAGATTGATACCGAGACCCAGCTTGATTACATGACGGAAGCGGTAATTAGGTTGCGTAAAGCAAAACTGCACGGCAGATCAGAAATGCAAAGTGAGTTGAACTATATACTTGGAAAGTCCTATTTCCATAAGGGAGTTTACTACGACGATCTTGCCATTGAGTATCTCGCTGCCAGTCTCGATGATGGATACATATCTATGGATACACATGAGTATTTAGCACTTGCGCATGCAAGGCGGAAGGAGTATGAAGAGAGTGTTTATCATCTTGAACGTGCGGTGGAGCTGAATCCAGAAGACCTTTTGTATTACACCCTCGGAACTACAAGGATGCAGATAGGACACAACGAGGAAGCGCAACAAAGCTTCCGTGAAGCTGTCCGAATTACTTCCGACGAGTATCTGAAGCAGCAGTCACAGATTCGTCTGGGTGAATTGCTAAAAATGAACGGCGACTATGACGAAGCCGAGGAGCAGATGCGTCTTGTTCTGCGGGATAATCCGCAGGCTGCAGATGCACATTTTATTCTTGGTGAGATATACAGTGCACGTGGTGATAGAGAGCGTGCTCGCTACGAGTGGCGCGAGGCGGTTCGTATCGAACCACGCCACGTAGATGCTCTTCAGAGTTTACAGAACAACTAAAAGCGGAGGGTCCATGGGGCTGGCTAAACTGTTTGATGCTTTTTCTACAGATATTGGAATTGACCTTGGCACATGTAACACTCTTATATACATAAGAGGTAAAGGCATAATGGTGAGTGAGCCTTCGGTAGTCGCCGTAGAGCGTGGGACGAAGAAGGTAGTAGCTGTTGGCGAAGAAGCTAAGCGTATGCTGTGGAAAACCCCCGGTGACATCATCGCAATACGGCCTTTGCGAGACGGTGTTATAGCTGATCTTGAGACAACTGAGAAAATGATTCGCTACTTCATTGGCAAAGTATTGCAACGACGATGGCTGATCAAACCGCGAATGGTTGTTGGAGTTCCTTCTTGCATCACCGAAGTCGAGCGCCGTGCTGTCGAGGAGAGTGCCTACAAAGCAGGGGCGCGTGAGGTCAAGGTTATTGAAGAATCCCTTGCGGCAGCAATTGGTGCGAACATTCCGATATATGAACCCGCAGGCCACATGGTCTGTGATATAGGTGGTGGCACAAGCGAGATCTCGGTGATCTCTTTGGGAGGCATGGTTGTGACCAATGCTATTCGGCTTGGAGGCGATGAGTTTGATGAGGCTATCATTAAGCACGTGCGAACAGTTCATAAGATTAAACGAACCTTGGGGCAAACTCCTCCGGAGTTGGCGGCAGATATCGTCGAACGCGGCATCGTTATGACTGGCGGTGGTTCCTTACTCAAAGGTCTTGATACTCTCATTGCAAACGAGACCGGTGTTCCATGCTTTAAAGCCGAAGATCCATTGAACTGCGTTGCGTTGGGTGCAGGCATGTATTTTGAACGTGAACGCAGTAAAAACGCTGGCGCACGGCATAGCTTATATAACCGACTCTAAGGCGGTTTAACTATGCGTAGGTTTCGTGAGCTCGTACGTATCCACGGTACCGGCGTATCGTTAACTGCATTGCTACTCAGCGCTGGCCTGATGCTTGTGTTTCAAAGTGGGCCAACAAGGGGAGGTTTTGGTGAGCTCGGACTCAGTGTTGTCGGTTCGGTGCAGCAGAGCACTGCATGGGTGCTTGGCGGGATTTCATCTACCATTGGGTCGGTGAGTGAGCTCGGAAATCTTAGAAGCGACTACGAAGCGCTGCTTGAGCAACTTCTTGAGTACGAGGCTGCGCAACAAGACCTTGCGGAGTTGCGGCAGGAATTGTTTAGCTTGCGCGAACTGATTGGGTTTTCTGAGCAGCTTGAAACCCGCAACATTCCAGCCCGTGTAATTGGAAAAGATCCAGGAAATTTTTTTTCAACGATTAGTATAAACAAAGGCCGCCGCGACGGACTGCGCGTGGATCTACCGGTAATTGCGGTTCAAGATAACGGTGAAGGATTGGTGGGTCGTATAGCCCATGTGGGTGCCGGTAGCTCTATTGTGCGTCCTATCTTTGATAGTGCCTCGTTTGTTGCGGCCCGGCTTCAGAGCTCACGACACGAGGGGCTGGTGTCAGGGGGCGGCGTTGGGAACAACACATTGCTTATGCGATACGTGCCTGAAGGAGTCCGCAGTGAAATTGGGTATGGTAACGTTGTGGTTACGAGCGGAATGAGTGAAGTCTTTCCTCCCGGTATTCGCATAGGACGGGTTCAATCAATAAGCTCACAACCGTACGAAACATCGCTCGAGCTTGAACTCAGTTCCGTGGTAGATTTCTCCCGGTTAGAGTATGTACTGGTGATCGACCATAACTACCATAACCAAGGCGCCAGCTTAAATAATCACGACCAGACTGGAAATAATTGAGAATGACTGGAAAAATTATTCGTGCTGCCGTGCTTGCAAGCCTCATGGGGGTGTTGCAAACGAATCTTTTGCGTTTTGTATTGCCAACACTGGTCGTTCCCGATCTTGCCCTTATAGTTCTTGTGTTTTTTGCGCACCGCAACGGCTCGTTTGCGGGGCAGTTTGCTGGGTTCTTTACTGGGCTGGGGTTGGATTTTCTGAGTCTTGCGCCTTTAGGATTCTATGCGTTTATCTACACAGTTTTGGGTTTTCTTTTCGGTCTCACCGAGGATCGAATTGTACTTGACGGAGTAGTCTTTCCTTTTGTGGCTTTGTTCTTTGCCACCCTGATAAAAGCCCTTATTGCGGGAGCTTTGGCGGGGGTATTCTCGATTGATACCGCAAGTGTTGGTTTATTGGGTGCGCGAGTCTGGATTGAAATTGGTTTAACTGCACTCATTGCTCCGCTGCTGTTTTCTTTAATGTCTATTCTGGGACTCTTTCATGCTCAGCAACGTGGAGGCTTTCGCTAATGGCTCCTTTCTATCCACCAGGAACAAGTTCGGTTTCACGTGGACGCATGGCGGCATTGCTCATATTTGTTAGCATGATGTTCCTCTTGTACGTGGGGTACCTATTTTCGCTACAGATTGTTGATGGGTACTTTTATAGTATGAGGTCTGAGCAGGTAACACAACGGAGCTCTGTAATCCCAGCTGTACGCGGACACATCTTTGATCGTAGTTATGATGAGCCTTTGGTAGTGAATGTAGACTCCTTCGCAGTGTACATGAACCCCTTTAATGTTCCCCGTGGAGAACACGATGCCGTGTTTGAGCGGCTTGCCGGTCTGCTTGAGATTAGTGTTGCTGAAATCCACCGAAGTGTTCCAACATCGCGTTACGGGATCTATCAGCCGATTGAAATACAAGGTGGTGTGCCATACGAGACCATCACTAAATTGGCTGAACGCATAGAGGCGTTCCCAGGTGTGTTCTGGGAGAGCAAACCTGTGCGGCGGTATGTCCACGGTGATTCTATGGCACATATACTTGGCTATGTGGGGGAAATAACACCTGAAGAGCTTCAGGTGTTGTATAACCGGGGATATACGGGCACCTCTGTACTTGGTAAAAGTGGCGTAGAGCAAGAATATGATCAGCTACTACGCGGCGCAGACGGACGCCGTTTTCGCATGGTCGACGCACGTGGACGGCAGGTAGGTGAAGGGAGTCGTGATGATGTTCCTCCGGAACTTGGCAATAATCTGGTGCTTACTATTGATAGAAGGATTCAACAACTCTCAGAGCAAGCGCTCGGCGACCGTATTGGCTCAGTAGTGGTATTGCGGCCACATACCGGTGAAGTTCTATCTATGGTGTCCTATCCGCGATACGATGCAAATTTGTTTTCAACTACCAGTCGCACCCAAGCTTTTTCTCAGTTGAGCGGCGACCTACGGGCGCCTTTTTTAAATCGGGCGATCCAGTCCAGTGCTCCACCCGCATCCTCTTTCAAAGTCGTTATGACTGCCGCCTTGTTGGAGGAAAAAACCTTCTCCCCCAGTGCGACCGTTAACTGTACGGGCTCACGAAGGTATGGAAACAGAGTGTTTAACTGCCATGTTAGTTATGGCCATGGTCGACTAAATCTCTATCAAGGCTTGGCGCAATCATGCAACATATATTTTTACACGGTCGGAACCGACTATCTCGGTGAGCAAAATATCATAAACTACGCGCGACGTCTTGGGTTGGGTGAGCGTTCAGGAATTGATTTACCAGGAGAGATTGCCGGGGTGGTTCCAAGCCCCGAGTGGAAGAGAGACAATTATGGGTCACCCTGGGTGGGGGGCGACACCGTCAACCTGTCCATTGGACAAGGCTTTATTGAAACAACTTCGCTACAAATGGCGAACATGGTTGCAATGGTTGTTAACGATGGGGTTTTATATCGACCGCATATACTTAAGCAGGTGAGAAATCCTGTTACTGGTGAGGTTATTCATGAAGTTGAGCCAGAAGTAGCTAAGACCGCAGAGATGAGTCTTGAAACATTTGAGGAAACCAGACGAGCCATGCGCGAGGTTATTACCGATGGAACAGCGAATGTTGTTATAACAACGCGAGCTGTTAAGGTTGCTGGCAAGACTGGAACCGGTCAGACCGGTGTTGAAGATCGGCTGCACTCTTGGTTTGTTGCTTATGCACCGTACGAAGGCGCAAATCCGGAAGATCAGGTGGTCGTAGTTGTCATGGTTGACGCCTCAAACGACTGGGAGTGGTGGGCGCCGAAAGCGGCCAACATCATTATTCATGGTATATTCACTGACCAGGATTATGAAGACACTGTGCGATCGCTTCGCCCCTTGTGGTACCTTTAGGAGACTGTTTCGGCGCGTGAAGCAAGCGTTGAGTTTCCCGCCAGCGTATAAATTAGTGCACAGCTTAATAAATTTTCCAAGGCGCTTATTGGTCGTAAGCACCAGGTTAAGACTCGGATTTTGCTTTTTCCCAGTATGAATCGAGCAGGCCAAGCTCCAGCTGTATTCCATGATGACCGTCTTCTCGCATAAAGCCTTCGATACGCCGAAATCTCTCTTCAAATTTCTTGTTGGCACGGTTCAGTGCCGGTGTTGGGTGTATTTTTAGTTTGCGCGCGAGGTTGACTATAGTAAAAAGAACGTCACCAATTTCATCCTCAATCGCCGAATGGTCCTTGGTTGAAACTGCTTGGAGCAACTCTTTCAGCTCTTCGTGGATCTTATCAAATACCGGCTCTGGTTTGGGCCAGTCGAACCCAATTTTTGCGGCGCGTTTTTGCAGCTTTACTGCGCGTTGAAGTGGGGTTAGTCCGCTAGTGATGTCGTCGAGTACCGAATCAGGAACATTAGTGGCCGTGTCTAAAGTTGTCTCCATGGACAGGTGCTCTGGACTTACTTGAACGTGCTTGGCCAACGCCTTTTCCTGTTGCTTGATATTCTCCCACTGCGAAAGCACACCTGCAGAGTCCAGATCGGCATTAGGCGGCCGAGATGCAAGATGCGAGGAGGTGTCGAAGACGTGTGGGTGTCGGCG
>JAIVHN010000097.1 GCA_020201015.1 Spirochaeta sp.
GCACCTACTTGAGCTTCCCGGCTTTGGGCCTGGAGCCCGGGGGTCTCGCAGCGCTGCCCGGGTGTCCGCCACCGGGGCGGAGGAGCCGCAGTTTCCCTCGACACCGCTTGAGCGCTGGGTGTATTTTATACGTAGGGCAGGCGTGGAGGATGAGGTTATGAAGAAGATCAAAGAACAAGAACCCATGATTGCACGAGCGGATGAGAAGTACCGAAACTTCTTAAGTGACGAAGACTCCTTTTTTGCAAGCCTGGAGCATGAACGATGGGTGCGAGACCGTGCGCAGATGATCCTCGACGGTGAAGAACGCGGACGTGCCGAAGGGATAGAGCAAGGTATCGATCAAGGACAGATAAAGGAACGGCGTGCGACCGTCGCCAAGATGCTCGCAAAAGGCATGGACGAACAGCTTATTGTAGAGATTACCGGACTCAGCCCCGCCGAGCTTGCGGAACTGAGAACAAAGCTGTGAGCAAACACTCGCTGCCTGAAAAGCAATCGCCTGAACCACAATCGGCTGAACAGCGACTGAAGCCTGTCCTATCAGGCAGCCTTGGTGCGACAATTGCCCTACATCAAATCCGGAATTGCGCGTCCCAGCAACAACCCAAAGAGTTCCATATCTGCTGAGGTTTCCAGCAAGGGACTTACTCCGGCATTCTTCTCAATCTGCCAAAACAGACGATATCGACCCAAGGTGCGCAGCAGAGCAGAATTGAGCTTGAACAGTACCTCAAGGCGGGGCATAGTAGGGCTAATCATAGGCCGGTAAACAGCTGGCGGCACGGAGACGACTATGTCCGATATCCTGGAAAAAATCCTCTTTCTCCAAGGGGTAGATATCTTCAGCAACCTCACCGTAGACGAGCTCCGGATGATTGCCGGAATTACCGAACGCGAGGATTACAGCGACAACGAGTACCTCTTCCGACAGGGAGACCCCGGAAACTATGCTTACATCATGGTTTCAGGAAAGGTGGAGTTGTTCTTTGAGAATGCCGGAAGAGAACTACAGCCGTTCATGACTGTGGGTGAAGGGGCATGCTTTGGCGAGATGGCGCTGCTTGATGGTGAGCCTCGCTCGGCCGGAGCCCGCACGCTAACCGAGAGTGTCATCTCAAAGATTTCTCGTAACGACTTTATTCAAACTATTACCCGACATCCGGCCATTGCGTTAGGAATTATCGCGCAACTATCCTACCGGTTGAGGATAACAAATACCAAAACAAACACGCTCACAAACTTTGTTGAATCGTTCCGAGATCTGTATCGAGAAAGCTCCCAGATACTTGGAGATGACAAATGAGCCCCCGGTCTCTGCTCAGAAAGGCGGTTCTCAACATGGCGGCGCTCCGAGTATGGGTGTCCGGTGTGCTGCAGATTCATCGAGGTGAAGAGAGCCGCGCAATTGCGTTCTTTCTGCTTCACTTTGTGCTTTCGGTGGTCATAGGAATGATCAGCACCGTGGTTGACCCGCTTATCGTACAGGGTGGCACCTCCTCGGAATCTATCATTCTGTACTCGGTCGCGGCCTTGGTTTTGCTTGCGCTTGGTCTTCTCTATGCGGGAATCACCGACCGTATAGATAAGCGACGTCTCTTCGGCTACTCACTTATGGCATCAAGCGGATTCTGTTTTTTCATTGGCCTGCTGCTATTGTTCCATGACTACGTTCTTGATTTACCGCCTTTTGTGTACACGCTCTTTGTATGGCTCTTTGTATCACTCTTTGTCTGGCGCTTTGTCATGGGAATTGTACTGCTGCTCATCTTCTGGGATCTGGCGCCGTTTTATTTCAATGGTCGGCAAGGAAAGCGAATATTTCCCCTGCTGGCAACCGGGGGTGCGGTGGGCTACTCCAGTGGTGCCTTGCTGGTTGTACCGCTGAGCTATTTTCTCCCACTCAGTCTCCGGTTCTTTGTTATTGCATTCGTTACCCTGTTTGGGTTTTTCATGTTGCAGTACATACGTGGCCGCTACTTGCTGCTTGACTCTCCTCGATATCGTCATAGCTCGGTGCGTGCAGAGATACAAGAGGGGGTTCATTCACTGTTGGCCAACGGCTTTCTGCGTGCTGTTGCATGGAATACCTTTATTTTTGGCATGGTTGCCGGTCTGATTATTCTTAGCTACAACTCAATAGTTGGTGAACGCGTCCAAGCCGGTACTGCAACGGCGGGTGTTATGGGCGTTCAAAGGGCAGGCGCTACAATGCTCCAAGCCGTAGTCCTTACCAAGGTTATGAGTCAGTCGGCGTTTGGGAGCAGTCACACAAAGGCGCTCACCAAACAGCTTTTCTTTTTTACTCTTGGTGTGGTTGCCTTTGCGGTAAGCATGGTGGGTGTGGCGGACTTTACTCGCCAAATTGAGATTGCCCTCATGTCACCGGCCGCAATGGCCGCATTTGCCTTCCTGCCTTCGCAGTACCGTGGTCGAGTGATGGTACTCAACAACATAGTGGTAGCTTCACTCGGTATTCTTGCCGGTTCTATACTGGTTCTCGTCTTTAGCCCATTTGTAGATGCCCTGTGGTTTATCTACCCCATAGCGGTTCTCATGCTCCTTCGACTTGTTTTGAGCTTTGTGTTAAATCGCCGTTATGTCATGCTCCTCTCCGAGAGCCTTGTGACTAATAACCGGCTTAATCTTAAACGTCTTGAAGAGAATACCGCGAGTATACTGACCGACCCGGAACTGCTCGAACGTCTGTTGCATGTTGCAAAGTCACAGGCACCGTCAACGCAGGTATACGTTGTTGGGCGCCTTGCGGAGTCTGCGCGGACTATCGATGATATTGCACGGATTGAGCCGTTCTTCGGTATTGCCGGAGCCGACCGGCCGGAGCTTGCAGCATTACGAATTGAGTGCCTTGCGCGGGTTGATGTCGAACACTACTCCTCCGAGCTTACTCAAGCGACCAGTTCAATCCATGCCGATGTTCGAGTAGCGGCACGCTTAGCGTTGCTGCAAAGCAGGTATCAGCATGATGAGTTTCAGGCCTTTGCCACAGAAAAGGAACGGCTTTTGGCGGAGTTTGAATGCGGAGCAGCGTCGGACCCGGACGAGTATCGCGAGCTGTGCGAACTCCTGCTGCGGTTCGAGGCGGCAACCGAGTACGCAATTATTAATGTCAACTGGAACAATATGAACCGCATAAGCCAAGATATCTTTGTCTCGGTTCTTGCCGAACATCCAAGCACACATCATTGTGCTTTGCTGCTGCAGCTCATTCATATGGAGTCCTTTGCGGCCTTAGCCGTAAAGGGCCTCAAGGGTCTCCCGGAGCAGTTTCTGCTGACCAAGACCACCGAGCTGAGTGAGCTCACGGCTACTGAAAGGCTGCGCATACTGCTCGACTTAGGCGAAACTCACCCAACGCTGACGCGCTACCTTGCCGAGACACAGCTTGAGGAAATTCTATCCACTCGTGAATCTGCTTGGACCTTGTTGCATCAATCGGGCGAGGCTATTCGCGTAACCGCACTTCGAGTCTTATCTGGTACTACCGGGATACCTGCGACCCTACAAAACCTCGCAGCGAGTACCGTTAAGGTTCTAAGTGAGCTCTTTGCGGATCTTCTGCATCTGCGCTACATCTCGCTGCCGGGGGAGGGGTCGCGCTACCGACCGCTGCTGATAAAGCTCGTTGACGAGCAACTACGGCAGCTGGCGGTGCTTATTCTTGTGCTTAACTCGCTACTGCCAGCAAACGAGAGGCGAAGAACATCATCCTACGCAATCTGTAGTGAGCTCGACGACCATCATACACCCCTGCGGCACAGCGCACTCGAGTTCATTGAGACTTCAGTCGAGAACCCAACCAAGAAGTACATCTTGGTATTTTTTGAGTCGCTTACGGAGGCAGAAAAGCGTGCCCGGCTAAGGCCTATTCTCCGCAAGAGAACCACGGACGCTCGCCGTACATTGCATGCGCTGCATGCTCAGTTTTCTGCTCAAGGGAGCGATGTCGCGCGCGAGATTACCGCGACCTATACTTGATGTTGTCTGGGTTAGAAAACGGCCCGCAATGAAACGTTGCTTGCTGGTTACCCTACAAAGTTGCTGACCGTCACGGCCACGGTCAACGCCGCAAGAACAATGCTGATAACGGTAAACCAACGTGAGCTGTAGGTGTGCATGTCCTGAAAACGTGCGTTCATGTCCGCACGCAGTTCCTCAAAGCGCTTGTCAACTTGCTCGAAACGCTTGTCAACTTGCTCAAAGCGCTTGTCAACTTGCTCGAAACGCTTGTCAACTTGCTCAAAGCGCTTGT
>JAIVHN010000264.1 GCA_020201015.1 Spirochaeta sp.
ACCAGTTCCCGGTCCGAGTTATGGTGCGTGCTGCTGAGATTGTCAGAGATTGTAGCGGTGAGAAGGGTATCAATAGATCCTAGAAGTCCAAGAAGAACCGCATCAACGAGAAGCGTTCCCAGGATCTCGAACGAGACCGCTGGTACGTGCGGGCGGGGAAAGCCTATCTCCATTGCCCCGATTGTCTGCAAGCCGTACGTGGGGCCAGCGGCAGCAGTAATAAGAATGGATGCGGCTAAGCCCAGCAGCAGGGCGAGGAGTTGGGGCGGTAGGTACCGCCGCAGGCTTTTCGGGTACGCCACAAGCACCACGAACACCCCTATTCCAACCGCAGCTTCAAGATGATCCGCTACGGTAAAGTCTTGGGTAAAGCTGCGGAAGGTCTCTATGAGTGCCTGTACGTCTGAAAGGCCGAGCATTCCCGGAAACTGCTGCACAACAAGCAGAACACCAATGCCCGACATAAATCCCGATATCACTCCGTAGGGCATCATTGTGATGTAGCGGCCTAAACGTAGTTTTCCAAAGACGATCTGGAAAACGCCAGCCAGAATCACTACCACGAACGCGAGTTCCGCTCCTCGGGCGGGGTCCATTGCTACACCGTGCGCCACAATCGCGGTCATCATCACGGTCATTGGACCGGTCGGCTCCGAGATCAGAACCCGTGTGCCGCCGAAAACCGCGGCAGTTAAACCCACAATGATCGCTCCATACAGGCCTGCTTCAGCCCCCAGGCCAGAGACGGTGCCGAATGCCAGTGCCATCGGAAGGGAGACAATAGCCGCTGTGAGGCCTCCGAGTGCGTCTTGGAGCGGGGCGCGTTGCGAGTATCTTTCAAGGTTCAGAGCTTGGCTCATCAAGCCGCCGAGAGACGGCAGCTTCCGACGCAGATCATACAAACTATTCATCTCCGGCACCGCTCCTCAAGAAAGTAAATTACATACGTTACACAAAACACGAAATAAGAGTCGTATATTGGGATGCAAGATATATAGTATACTTTGAGGTGTCAAGTATGTTTGAAAAACACAACGCAGCCGAAGATAGACCTGCACATTCCGGAGAGAGCACGGCTCGCTCGGACTGGACATTCCTCACGAACCATTCGCATGTGTTGTTGTGCATCGCAAAAAACCCGCAGGCACGATTGCGGGATGTAGCAGGCGAGGTAGGTATTACCGAGCGCGCCGTTCAACGGATTATACTTGAGCTAGAAACTGCTGGCGTCATTGAGCGCGCAAGAGAAGGACGGCGAAATCGCTACCGCATTATTCCCAACGCGCCGCTACGACATCCGGTGGAGTCGCATTGTACCGTCGGGCAACTCCTATCCTTTGTCCGTGACGCATGACAGTGGAGCCTGCGCCCCGCGTTCCTTCCCCAACTCAAATGCTGTCGCGCGTTCGCTGCATAACTATGCAAACCCATTCCCATATCGCGAAACGCAAATCGCACCCGCGTCGGCTCCGTGAGCTGCCGCAGTCTTCATGTCACCGCCCTGCATTAGAGAAGCCAAAAATGCACCGGCAAAGCAATCTCCGGCATTGGAGCTGTCCAGTACCTTGCCTCCCGGTACTTTTGAGGCAGCTACCCAGGTTGGGTTCTCAGCACTGCTTCCAGAAGAGAACACAACCGCACCGTTATGGGCGGCTTTAACAACCAGTACATGGCGACCTTGGCAAAACCGAACTGCGTTTTGGTGGAAGGCATGACTCGGGCTACGGGCTTGACCCAGGTCTGCACCCAGGAGCATCTCGGCTTCCTCTTGATTTGCAAAGATGATCATATTTTTGAGCTGCTTTAGCTGATCTATCATGGGCCGAATTTGAGGGATAACGAAAACCGAGGACAGATCTATCGCACAGGACTCGGCCGCAAACTCCGGGAGCTGCTGCCAGTTTGCCATGAGGTAGCCCTCAATAAAGGGGAGCGAGGTGCGCGATATCGGCGGCATCATCTCCGAACCAAAAAGCGCGGCCGCGCCGCGATTAACAAAAGGCCCGGCGACCGCTTCCCCATGCGTGCCAAGAGTTCCCTGCTCGCCAAGAAAGAGAAGACATCTCCCTGCGGCTTCAGTGCGGTTGCCAGCCGGATCAAATAGCGCAAAGCCCTGTTTTTCGGCAATGCTTTTGAACAAGCCGAAATCCCGGCCACACGAGCCGTAATAAGAGACCCCGGCGCAGCTCCCGGCCGCAACGGCAGCAGCGGTGAATGCTCCGCCCGAAGCGCCTGCAAAGTGAAGCTGCGGAGCACGAGCCTCAAGGGACAAGAGCGTCTCAATTGGATAGTGCCCGGGTTCCGGCACCGTGCCGAACACATCGTCAATTACCCGCCGGTCGTACTTACAGGTAATATCAATAATAGGGTTTCCCAAAAACAGCAGCTCACGAAACATCGCAGTATCCTACATCATAAGCAGTACGCCGTGGACTCGGGGCGCACCCACTCATTATTCGCGAAGAATTGGTACACCACACCGGTCAATGTGGGCCCGAAGCTCCGCATTCTCAATGTCGTGGTAGTTGCAGATGTCGATTTCGTAAGGAAGGAGCAGCTCATCTATGGCCTCCTCTAATTGAGCCATTTTTGCAATGCTCAAGCGGGTACTCATGATGCAGAGGTCGATGTCGGATCCATGCCGATGTGTTCCTTTTGCTCGCGACCCATACAGACGTACCTCGCGTATCCCGAGATCTCGGAAAAGCCCGCGGAGTGCTGCCGAGTTGTCAGCGCCAAGCCCGGAATATCCTCGGCTGCAAGTTCGTGGAGCGTCCGGTAGAAGCGCGAGACAATGTACTCCTCCACCTCCCGGGCCACCGCCTCGTTATATACATGCGCTGTACGGTTTCTGGTGCGGAGCATCTGCATCCAAGTATCGCCATCTGAGATCAGCTCCAAGCTATGAGCCCGACGAATAGCGTCACGTGAGCCCGAGATGTCAACGAATCCTTGATACTCAAGCCAGTCCTTAAGAAGGTTCCATCCAGTCTCGTAACTGAGTTCAAAGGATTTGATCAGAGCCTGCAACTCTACACGGTCAAGCTCGCGCTCCTGGCGCCGCTCGTACACCTCATCCAGGGTGGCCAAACTAAGCCGGAAGGAGTTGAGGGGCTGCTGCCACCGAATATCGTCACTCATACTGTCAGTATAGATCAAGCCGAAGCGGAAGGCAAAGCTGCAACGGACGCGTCGGAGACCTGCGCGCAAACAAATACAGTGATAACGTACGTACAGTATAGTATGATGTATGTATGAAATTGACAGCGACCGAGCTTCGTCAAAACCTCTATAAAATATTGGACCATGCGCTCGAGACCGGTGAAACGGTTGAGATCCGGCGCAAAAGGGGAGTGCTGCGAATTGTCCCGGAGCGGAGCGCTTCTGTGTGGGATCGCCTTGAGGTTCATGATGTTATCCCAGACGGCGCTTCTTCGGACATTGATCAACCTTGGGCGAATCTGTGGGACGGTGAGCCGGAACTCTATGATGCTTAGGCGGAACAAGAAAAGCGTTGCTGCGTTGGTGCCGATATCTGAGTTCGACGCAGGTCAATCCGTACAGATAGGTCTATTAAAGAGCAAAGGCTACAAGATTAAGGATGATTTCGCCATGACCGAAGAAGAATTCATTGGAACATGATCCCCAAGATCATTGTCCAATGCGCTCCCATCCTGAACTGAATGCAAAGGACTCCTCTGCCAGCTGGTCGTCTGAGGTGCCGCCCGAAGCGCCGCCTGCCGGTAACTGGATTGTCCCGCGCCAGACATAGGTCTTGGGCCAGTCTTGAAACATAGAGACGACTCGGAAAAGGACGCGGGCCATAGGCGGAGCAGGCCCTGGTCTCCAACCTCCGTCCGGCAGGATCTCAAGGTGTAGCTCGTGACCTGTGCGCACCACGCGCCAGCTGCCCCTGACCACCCCCAGGCTTGGTTGTGCCGTGATCCGGAACTGGCCTGCTACCTCCGCGCCGTCGGCAAGGGCAAGGAGCTGTGGGAAGGCGGGGGTGAACTCGACAACTACCTCGTTGTTCCCCTCGCGCCGTGACATCTGCCGGATCTCATGAAATGCGCCGTTGCTTACTACATCGTACTGGACTCCCTCTACATGAGCCGTGAGGCTACCCGCAACGCCTGCACCACCAGCACCACCCGCACCATCTAAGGGGCGCGGCTCGGCGTCAGGTGCGTTGCCAAGATTGAGCATGCGGAGCAGGTAACAATGAAGGGGGCGGCGGAGTAGCGCAGAAAGTAGACTGGGGTTCCGTCAAGGATGAGCGGAATGAAGTCGTTGCGGTGTGAGCGGCCGTCAATCTCAATGCGGTACTCGGTGCCAGCCCGCCGCACAAAGTAGAACCCATCAACGTAGACCAAGGGGAGGGCTGGTGGGTGGGAGGCGGCAACTCCCATGGGCGCGAGTAGTCCAAAGGGGCGTCTTGGGCGGGTGTCGGTCTCACGAATGAGTAGGTGCACCAGGCGGCCTTGGAGGTCGCGAAAGGAAATATCGACCTGAACACCCATAGGGCCCAACTCAAACAGAGCAGGGGAAAAGGAGCGCTCGGCCATTGCATGCAGCCCCTCACCGGTAATTCCGTAGGTTTGTGGGTCAAGCCGCAGCGCGGGCTCGTGAAAGACATCCACCTGCCCATCAACGCGCCACCCAATGACCAGGAGCCCGCGGCCGTGAACTGCATCGTCAAAGAACTGGGGCTCAAACCCGTGGTATATCGTGTCTGGGTCTTGCTCAAAGTTGATCAGGAGCAGCCCGGCCATAGGGTCAGTCTCAAGGTGAAACGGTGAGACAAGCGGTAGGGGGTCTTGGTCAGAAGCCCCAGCCTGAGTCTCGGCGGGCAGGTAGATAGAGAAGGGGTTGGGCGGCGCTTCCTCCCAGCGAGGCTCGGTGAAGGGGCGCGTCAGGAACAGTGCGGTAGCACCAAGCAGGACAACAGCACCAGCGCTCAACGCCAGCAGTACCAGCAGCACTCGCCGAATGGGGTGCCCCTTGGGGTTCGCATTCATCTTACCCTCCATGGTCAAGGCCTATTGGCAGCCGTTCCATAGTATAGCTGTATAATGGCAGAAGTGTGATCTGATGTTGATGTTTTGTTGTCCTGGTTATGGAGGACGGGCTTCCTTAAGGTGTACAGTCTCAGATCCTCTCGCCTGAGTCGACAGGTGATTCGGTCGGCCACGCACCCTCATCAGTCCAACGGTCTAGTTCGTCTTCGAGTTGATTGGTTGATGCATACGCGTTTGTGTACTTTCGCGCTATGGCTTCCTGCTCACGCTGGCGAAGATAACGGTCAACAGCACGCCGAACAACTTCCGAACGACCACGCACCTTGACCTCATCGCTCTCGGAGAGACGCCGGAGGATGTCTTCATTGAACATGACCTTTATGGGCTTCATGCTTGAAGACTATTACTGCACACGGTGTTGAATCAAGATGATGTACTCACTCACTGTGATGTGCGACTGCCTGATCGCTCCGTTGTACGAACTGCCGCATAGTGACTCTCGTGCCCCATCCACCCGTGCTATTATGACCGGCAAGGAGTGAATGAAATGGAAACCCTGAGCGATTTCCCTAAGCTGCACTGTCCCTTTATCCGGCAAACATTTCAGGTTGATCGTAATGATTTCCACCGCAACGGCCGCAAACTGCACCAACCTCAAACGTCAGGCGGAGGGCACCACCTGAATGGCCAAACTCCGGCGCGACATGTTTGATTGGTACTACGAGGACGTTGCTGTATTAGACTACACCAAACTCGGTCGGGACGAAGTAGAAGACCAGGACACCTTTGACTAAAAACCAGAGTCGGCCCAGGTGGCCCATGCGCTTGCGTACGGTGCTGATCTGTGCCGTCATGACCGTGTAATCCGCAAGAACTACTCTCACGCAGTGTGGCTTGAGCACGAAATCTGAAAACATCGACGGTTCATTACAAGATAGAACGCGGGGAGACTGCAGTTACGATTGGCGCCTATCTACGCGTTCTTGCGGTATATGGTTTGTCGGCGGATATCGACACGATTGCAGTTGATGACGCCTTGGGCAGACGCCTGCAAGACCTTGATCTTTTGCCTCGGGAGGGCGGGCGGTCGTGAGAGCACCGCGCATGCGCTTACTCGCAAAGACCGAGATGATCTGGAACAGCTCCGTCGTTGGCTGGCAGTTCTCGTAGCTCCCGGCGCATCCCTTGGCGGAGCACGACCAAAGGCAAACTTCATGGAACTCGACGGCACTGTCTGGATCGCCAAGTTTCCGGCATGGCAGCGCTATCTTGACAAGTGCAGCGTCATCATATGCGGACTATTGTCGATATTCCAGACAGCTACGTTCAACGGCTCGATGAGCTCAAACAGCAACGCGGTGTGTCCCGTAGTGAGCTCGTTCGAGAGGCGGTGGAGCGCTATCTTGAGAGCGCTGCAGGAAGCGTAGAGGACATCGCCTTTGGTGTGTGGGCTGCGGAGGGCGGCGAGCGCGAGGACGGAGTAGCCTATCAGGAGCGGCTACGTTCGGAGTGGCATTCATAGAATGGACGCGCTGTTTGATACCAACATCATCATTGACTACCTCAACGGTATTGAACTCGCACGCGGCGAGCTGCAGCGTTACCGGCGTGTGTTCATAAGCCCAATAACCTTCGTTGAGGTGCTCGTAGGTACATCTCCATCAAACGATGTAGTGGTTCGGGCCTTCCTATCTCGATTCACCACCACCGAGTTATCCTCCGCTACGCTTGAGACTGCTATTCGCATTCGCACAAACCACCGGGTTCGCGTTCCAGACGCCCTCGTCCGGGCCGCTGCCGAGGTGAACGGCCTTCTTCTCGTCACCAGAAACACCAAGGACTTTCCACCAAAGCACCCGGGAGTACGTATTCCTTATTCGTTGTCGTAAAGGCTATCTGACTCTGCCCTTAAAGGTTAGCTCACCCGATGCGGTAATGTCCATTGTGTCCCCTTCATCATCATAGCCATCAAAAAATGGGGCGAGGAAGTCCGTCCAGTTATGTTCGCCTGGAAGGCCGTCAGAAGGTGGATCCCATTCGCCTACGTTCTTGGGAAAGCCCGCAAGCACCGCTGTTCCGTCCGTCATCTCTCCAGAGGTTGTCAACCCGCTCTCAGACTCGTCAGTGGTGACCGGAGGCAAGGCTCCATCCATGATTCCTTGAATAATGAGCACCGCCCGGAAAGCCCACTGCCTATGTGAATCGGAACCCAAACC